>NZ_JBJLRD010000016.1:0-83001 GCF_050871305.1 Kineococcus gypseus
GGCCGGCCACCCCCTTGGGGTGGCCGGCCGTCGCGCGTGCGGTGGGTCAGTCCTCGGGCACGAGCCAGACCGCGCCCAGCGGGGGCACGCGCAGCGCCGCGGACTGCGGCTGGCCGTTCCAGGCCGGGCCGTCGGCCACGAGCGGGCCGGTGTTGACCACGCCGGAGCCGGCGAAGCGCTCGGCGTCGGTGTTGAGCACCTCGCGCCAGCGGCCCGGCTGCGGCAGGCCGACGCGGAAGTCCTCGTACGCGCCGGCGGAGAAGTTGACCACGACGGCGAGCTGGCGCCCGTCGGTGCCGCGGCGCACGTACGAGATCAGGTTGCGCTGGTTGTCGCCGCCGTCGATCCACTGGAACCCCTCGGAGGAGAAGTCCTGCGACCACAGCTCCGGGTGCGCCTTGTAGAGGGCGTTGAGCTCCTTGACGAGGTCGTGCAGGCCCCGGTGCCAGGGGGTGTCCAGCAGCCACCAGTCCAGTGAGCGCGCCTCGGACCACTCGGCCTCCTGGCCCAGCTCCGCGCCCATGAACAGCAGCTGCTTGCCCGGGTGGGACCACATGTACGCCAGGTAGGCGCGCACGTTCGCCAGCTGCTGCCAGCGGTCGCCGGGCATCTTGCGCAGCAGCGAGCCCTTGCCGTGCACGACCTCGTCGTGCGAGATGGGCAGGCAGAACTTCTCGCTGAAGGCGTACACCAGGCTGAACGTCAGCTCGCCGTGGTGGTACTGGCGGTAGATCGGGTCCTGTGAGACGTACGCCAGGCTGTCGTGCATCCAGCCCATGTTCCACTTCAGGCCGAAGCCGAGGCCGCCGCCGCTGGTGGGCGCGGTCACGCCGGGGAACGCCGTGGACTCCTCGGCGATCATCATGATGCCGGGGGTGCGCTTGTAGGCGGTGGCGTTGGCCTCCTGCAGGAAGGAGATCGCCTCCAGGTTCTCGCGGCCGCCGTACTGGTTGGGCAGCCACTGCCCCTCGGCGCGCGAGTAGTCCAGGTAGAGCATCGAGGCGACCGCGTCCACGCGCAGGCCGTCGGCGTGGAACTCCTCTAGCCAGTACAGCCCGGACGCGACGAGGAAGTTGCGCACCTCGCTGCGGCCGAAGTCGAAGACGTACGTGCCCCAGTCCATCTGCTCGCCGCGGCGCGGGTCCGGGTGCTCGTACAGCGCGGTGCCGTCGAAGCGGGCCAGGGCGAAGTCGTCCTTGGGGAAGTGCCCGGGCACCCAGTCGATGATGACGCCGATGCCCGCCTGGTGCAGGCGGTCGATGAGGAGGCGCAGCTCGTCGGGCGAGCCCCAGCGCGAGGTGGGCGCGAAGTAGGAGGTGACCTGGTAGCCCCAGGAGCCGCCGAAGGGGTGCTCCATGACGGGCAGGAACTCCACGTGGGTGAAGCCGGCCTCGGTGACGTAGGCGACCAGCTCGTCGGCCAGCTGCGCGTAGCCCAGGCCCTGCCGCCAGGACCCCAGGTGCACCTCGTACACGGACACCGGGCCGGCGTGCGGGTCGGTGGAGGCGCGCTTCGCCAGCCACTCCGCGTCGCCCCACTCGTAGGTGGACTCGGCCACGACGGAGGCGGTGGCCGGGGGCACCTCGGTGGCGCGCGCCATCGGGTCGGCCTTCTGCCGCCACTGCCCGTCCTGCCCGAGGATCTCGAACTTGTAGCGCGAGCCGGCCCCGACGCCGGGGACGAACAGCTCCCAGACCCCGGACGAGCCCAGCGAGCGCATCGCGTCGGTGCGCCCGTTCCAGTGGTTGTGGTCGCCGACGACCCGCACGGCCTGCGCGTTGGGCGCCCACACCGCGAAGGAGGTGCCGTGCACCGGCCCCATCGGGCCGTCCCAGCGGTGCACGTGCGCGCCGAGGACGTTCCACAGCTCCTCGTGGCGGCCCTCGCCGATCAGGTGCAGGTCCACCTGCCCGACGGTGGGCAGGAAGCGGTAGGGGTCGTCGACGACGTGGGGGGCGCCCTCGCCGTAGACCACCTCCAGGCGGTAGTCGCCCACGGTGGCCCCGGGCGCGACACCGGCCCACACGCCGTCGTGCTCGTGCACGAGCCCGACGCGGCCGCCGTCCTGCGTCAGCACGGTCACCGACGTGGCGAACGGCTTCAGGGCGCGGTAGGTGACGCCGTCCCCGTGCGGGTGGGCGCCGAGCACCGAGTGCGGCGACCAGTGCGAGCCGGTGGCGACCCTGGCCAGGTCGTCGGCGTCCACGGGGGAGGGGGTGGCGGCTTCGTCCGACATGGGCTCCAGTCTCCGTTCGGGGGGCCCCGCCCGCGCGTCGGGGCAGGGGCCGGTGTCAGCTCGGGGCCCGGCTCAGCCGGGCGGGGAGGTCAGGCGCCGCACGGCGCCCAGGGGGATGTGCGCCCAGTCCGGGCGGTTGCGCACCTCGTAGACGACCTCGTACAGGGCCTTGTCCAGCTCGAGGGCGGCCAGCAGCGCGGCGGCCGCCGACCCCGGCTCGCGCGGGTCCACGCCCGTGCCGGCGGCGTAGGCGGCCAGGAACGCCTCGCAGCAGGCCGCGGCCCAGGCCCCGGCCCCCTCGCCGCCGGCCCCCGAGGAGGCGGCCCCCGAGGAGGCGGCGTAGTCGAAGGAGCGCAGCATGCCGGCGACGTCGCGCAGCGCCAGGTCGGGCACGCTGCGCTCGGCCAGCGGCCGCAGCGGCTCGCCCTCGAAGTCCAGCAGCACCCAGCCGCGCTCGGCCGAGCGCAGCACCTGGCCCAGGTGGTAGTCGCCGTGCACGCGCTGCAGGTCCGGGGCGCCGGTGACGTGCCGCACGGCGTCCACCCGCGCGGTGGCCGCCTCGGCGACCTCGTGCAGCTGCGGCACCGCCGTGCACGCCCACGCCACGCGGGCGCGCAGCCCGTCGGCCAGCGCGGCCAGCCGCTCGGGCGTGGCCGGCTCGGTGGGCAGCGCGCGCGCCAGCACCGCGTGCACCTCGGCGGTGGCCGCGCCCAGCTCGCCGGCCTCCTCGCTGAAGGGGCGCCCGGCGGCCACCGCGGCGGTGGCCACGCGCCAGGCGTCCTGCGAGCCGGCCAGGAACTCCGTCAGGTGCGCCACGTGGCCGTGCGCGGTCGCGCCGGAGGGGTCGGTCCAGGTGCCGTCCACCCACCCGGCCGGGCGCGGCACGCGCTCGCAGCCGGCGGCGGCCAGGGCGGTCTGCACCACGACGTCGGGGTTGTCCCCGGCGCTCAGGACGCGGAACACCTTGGCGATCAGAGGAGCCTCGGCCGAGCCTTGCGGGGCGGAGACGACGATGGAGGTGTTGGACTGCTCACCGCCGAGCACCTTCGTGCTCGCCCCCGCCGGCACCGGCAGCCCGCCGTCGGCGCTGGTGCCGTGCACCCCGAACGCCGGGGAGCCGGCGCCCTCCTCGGCGGCCACGAGGCTCAGCAGGGCCCGGGTGAAGGTGGGGTCGTGCGGGCCGTCGTAGACCCACGCCTCGGCGCCGTCGACGTCGGGCAGGTGCCCCACGAGCGCACCGGCCAGCGCCTCGTCCGGCGCGTGGCGCACGGTCAGCGGCACCGCGTACACGGTGCTGGTCGCCTCGTCGCCCAGGCCGGTGCGCACCGTCAGCGCCACCAGCTGCGCCACCCCGCCCTCGTCCAGGGGCGTGCGCTCCAGGCGCTGCAGGTGCGCCGAGGAGCTCTTGTGGGCGAACCAGCGCTGCTGCGGCACCCAGCGCATCAGCAGCTCGGCCAGCGCCTCGTCCGAGGCGCGGTCGGTGCTCACCGGTCCGGTCACGAGCCGCCTCCCAGCTTGAGCCAGTAGAAGCCGCGCGGGCCGAGGGTCACCGTCAGGCACCCCTCGGCGTCCACGTCGGGGAACGCCGCCCCGCCGAAGAGGTCGCGCACGTGCGCGCCGCCGCGGCCGGGCATGCGCAGGTCCGCGGACTGGGCGTGGTCGGAGAGGTTGTTCACGCACAGCACCGTCTCGCCCTCCTGCTCCGCGGAGGGCTCGAGCACCCGCAGGAACGCCAGGACGGAGTCGTTGCTGCAGTACCCCTCGTCCGGGCGCGCCGCGGCGGCGCCGACGGCGGCCTCCAGGGAGGCGTCGGGAGCGCTCAGGCCCTCCTCGGTGCTGCCGGGGTGGCGCGGGGTCAGCGGCACGTAGCGGCCCAGGCCGAAGGCCGGGTGGCGCCGGCGCACGGCCAGGACGTTGCGCACCCAGTGCAGCAGCGAGGAGCCGGTGGCGAGCTGCGCCTCGACGTTGACGGACTGGTAGTTGTAGACGAGCGACTGGATGGTCGGCAGGTACAGCTTGCCGGGGTCGGCCGAGGAGAAGCCGGCGTTGCGGTCCGGCGTCCACTGCATCGGCGTGCGCACCGCGTCGCGGTCGTCGAGCCAGATGTTGTCGCCCATGCCGATCTCGTCGCCGTAGTACAGGCACGGGCTGCCCGGCAGCGAGAGCACCATCGCGTGGATGAGCTCGATCTCGGGGCGGGAGTTGTCCAGCAGCGGCGCCAGCCGGCGCCGGATGCCGATGTTGGCGCGCATGCGCGGGTCGGGCGCGTACCAGCCGTACATGGCCGCGCGCTCCTCGGTGGTGACCATCTCCAGCGTCAGCTCGTCGTGGTTGCGCAGGAACGTGCCCCACTGCCCGCTGGAGACGGGGATCTGCGGGGTGGCCGAGAGGATGTCGATGATCGGCGTGGCCTTGCCCTCGCGCAGCGCGTAGTACAGCCGCGGCATGACGGGGAAGTGGAAGCACATGTGGCACTCCGGCTCGTCCTCGGTGCCGAAGTACTCCACGACGTCGAAGGGCCACTGGTTGGCCTCGGCCAGCAGCACCCGGCCGGGGAACTCCTCGTCGACCATCCTGCGCAGCCGCTTGAGGAACCGGTGCGTCGCCGGCAGGTTCTCGCCGTTGGTGCCCTCCTCCTCGTACAGGTACGGCACCGCGTCGAGGCGGAAGCCGTCGATGCCCATGTCCATCCAGAAGCGGACGGTGTCGAACATCGCCTCCTCGACGTCGGGGTTGTCGAAGTTGAGGTCGGGCTGGTGCGAGAAGAAGCGGTGCCAGAAGTACTGCCGGCGCACCGGGTCGAACGTCCAGTTCGAGGTCTCGGTGTCGACGAAGATGATGCGCGCGTCGGCGTACTTCTCGTCGGTGTCGCTCCAGACGTAGAAGTCGCCGTAGGGGCCGTCGGGGTCGGAGCGCGAGGCCTGGAACCACGGGTGCTGGTCGCTGGTGTGGTTCATCACCAGGTCGATGATGATGCGGATGCCGCGCTGGTGGGCCTCCTGCACCAGGCGCTGGAACTCCGGCAGCGTGCCGAACTCCGGCAGCACCGCGTTGTAGTCGGAGATGTCGTAGCCGCCGTCGCGCAGCGGAGAGGCGAAGAACGGCGGCAGCCACAGGCAGTCCACGCCGAGCCACTGCAGGTAGTCCAGCCGGCTGGTCAGGCCGGAGAAGTCGCCGGTGCCCGAGCCGTTGGAGTCGGAGAAGGCGCGCACCAGCGCCTCGTAGAAGACGGCCGTCTTGTACCACTGCGGGTCGTTCTTCAGCCCCGGCCCGGCGATGTGCACGTTCTCCACGTCAGGCCCCCGAGCCGTGCGGCAGCACGTGGAAGACGTGGGCCGGCTGCACGTACGGGTCCAGGCGCACGTAGTCGTGCTCGCCCCACTCGTAGGTGGCGCCGGTCAGCTCGTCGCGCACCGTGAAGCGCTCCCACCACTGCCGGCCCAGGGCGGCCATGTCCAGGTGCACGGTGGTCTCGCGGGTGGCGTGCGGGTCGAGGTTGACCACGACCAGCACGAGGTCCTCGGTGCCGTCCAGCGCGACGCGGCGGCGCGAGAACGCCAGGACGTTCTCGTCGTCGGCGGGGTGGAAGACGGTGCCGCGCAGCTCCTGCAGCGCCGGGTGCGCGCGGCGCACCTCGTTCAGGCGCGTCAGGTACGGCGCCAGGCTCCAGCCCTCGGCCTCCGCGCGCGCCCAGTCGCGCGGGCGGAACTGGTACTTCTCGTTGTCCAGCTGCTCCTCGGCGCCCGGGCGGGCGGCGTGCTCGACCAGCTCGTAGCCGGAGTAGATCCCCCACGACGGGCTCAGCAGCGCCGCCAGCACCGCGCGCAGCTTGAACACCGGCGGCCCGCCGTACTGCATCGTGGGCGTGAGGATGTCGTGGGTGGTGGGCCAGAAGCTCGGGCGCATGTAGTGCGCCGACTCGGTGCTCAGCTGGGTGAGGTACTCGCGCAGCTCCCAGGCGGCGTTGCGCCAGGCGAAGTACGAGTACGACTGCTGGAAGCCGACCTTGGCCAGGGTGTGCATCATCGGCGGGCGCGTGAACGCCTCCGAGAGCCAGACCACCTCGGGGTGCTCGCGGGCGACCTCGGCGATCAGCCACTCCCAGAACTCCACCGGCTTGGTGTGCGGGTTGTCCACCCGGAAGCAGGTGACGCCGTGGGAGATCCACACGTCCACCACGCGCTTGACCTCGGCGTAGATGCCCGCGGGGTCGTTGTCGAAGTTCAGCGGGTAGATGTCCTGGTACTTCTTCGGCGGGTTCTCGGCGTAGGCGATGGTGCCGTCGGCGCGCGTGGTGAACCACTCCGGGTGCTCGGTGACCCACGGGTGGTCCGGGGAGCACTGCAGCGCCAGGTCCAGCGCCACCTCCAGGCCCAGCTCCCTGGCGCGGGCGACGAAGAAGTCGAAGTCCTCGAAGGTGCCCAGCTCGGGGTGCAGGGCGTCGTGCCCGCCCTCGGCCGCGCCGATCGCGTACGGCGAGCCGGGGTCCAGCGGGCCGGCGGTCAGGGTGTTGTTCGGCCCCTTGCGGTTGGTGCGCCCGATGGGGTGCACCGGGGTGAGGTAGGCGATGTCGAAGCCCATCGCGGCGATCGCCGGCAGCCTCTCGGCCGCGGTGCGGAAGGTGCCCGAGACCCAGCGCCCGGCCTCCTCGTCGAAGTGCGCGCCCTCCGAGCGGGGGAAGAACTCGTACCAGCTGCTGAAGGCGGCCAGGCGCCGCTCCACGCGCAGCGGGTACGTCGGGGAGGGGGAGACCATCTCGCGCACCGGCAGGCGCTCCAGCGCCTCGCGCACCTCGGCGGCGGTGCCGGCGGCGAGGCGCTCGGCGTCGCCCAGGGAGGTGTCGCGCAGGCGCACCGCGGCGCCGCGCAGCACCCGGGCGCCGTCCTCGTCGCGCCCGGGGGCGCCGGCGGCGCCCTCGAGCAGCCGCGCGCCCTCCTCCAGCATCAGCGCCACGTCCACCCCGGCGCGCACCTTGATGGTGGCGTCGTGGTCCCAGGTGCCGTACGGGTCCGACCAGCCGTCCACGCGCAGGCCCCAGTCGCCCTCGGCGTCGGGGGAGAGCACGGCGGCCCAGCGGTCGGTGCCCGCGTCCGTCAGCGCCATGCGCGCGCTGGGCCCGTCGGTGCCGTCCGGGCGCACCAGAACGGCGGTGGCGGCCACCGCGTCGTGCCCCTCGCGGAAGACCGTCGCGGTCACCGGCACCAGCTCGCCCACCGCGGCCTTGGCCGGCCAGCGCCCCGCGTCCACCGTCGGGGCGACGTCCAGGACGGGGATGCGCCCCACCACCGGCCGCGCGCCCGCCGCCGCGGGTGCGGCCCCGGCGGCGGCCGGCGGGGTGCCCGCCGCGGCCCGCTGGGCGCCCGCGCGGCGCGTCGAGGGCGTGCCGGGCTGCTGCGCCGCGGGGGCGGCGGCCCCGCGCGTCGTCGGTCGTCCCTCAGTCGTCACGTGCGGCAACCTACCGAGGGCGGGCGGAGGTGTCGCGGGGAAGCGGCCGCGGGCGGCGGGCGCCGCGCGGGCGCCCGCCGCGCCCGCCGCGCCCCCTGTCCGAGCGGTGCGCGCACGGCTACTGTCCCTGGGCGTGAGAGCCATCCGACGCTTCACCGTGCGCACCGTGCTCCCCGCCCCGCTGGCGCCCCTCGGGGAGCTGGCCAGCAACCTGCGCTGGTCCTGGCACGCGCCCACGCGCGAGCTGTTCGAGTCCATGGACCCCGAGGCCTGGGTGGCGGTGCACCGCGAGCCGGGGGCGCTGCTGGGGGCCCTGAGCACCGAGCGGCTGGCCGCCCTCGCCGAGGACCCCGGCTTCGTCGCGCGCGTGGACGCCGCCGCCGCCGACCTGCGCGCGTACCTGACGCGCCCGGGCTGGTACGCCTCGCTGGGCGCGGGCGCGCCGGCCTCCATCGCCTACTTCTCGATGGAGTTCGGCATCACCGGCGCCCTGCCGCAGTACTCCGGCGGCCTGGGCATCCTCGCCGGCGACCACCTGAAGTCCGCCAGCGACCTGGCCGTGCCGATCGTCGGCGTCGGGCTCTTCTACGCCACCGGCTACTTCAAGCAGTCCCTCTCGCGCGACGGCTGGCAGCAGGAGACGTACCCCGTCCTGGACCCCGACGGCCTGCCGCTGGCGCTGCTGCGCGAGGCCGACGGCACCCCGGCGAAGGTGCACGTGGACCTGCCCGGCGGGCGGCGGCTGACCGCGCAGGTGTGGAAGGCGCAGGTCGGGCGGGTCCCGCTGCTGCTGATGGACTCCGACGTGGAGGAGAACGACGAGGCCGCCCGCGGGGTCACCGACCGCCTCTACGGCGGCGGCGGCGAGCACCGCCTGCAGCAGGAGCTGCTGTGCGGCGTCGGCGGGGTGCGCGCGCTGCGGGTGTGGTCGCGCCTGACCGGCGCGCCGGAGCCGGAGGTCTACCACACCAACGAGGGGCACGCGGGCTTCCTGGGCGTCGAGCGCATCCGCGAGCACGTCGAGCGGGGCCTGGGCTTCGACGAGGCGCTGGAGGCGGTGCGCGCGGCCACGGTGTTCACCACGCACACGCCCGTGCCCGCCGGCATCGACCGCTTCGGGCGCGACCAGATCGAGCTGTACTTCGGCGCGGACAACCCGCTGCCCGGCGTGCCCGTCGAGCGCGTCCTGGCCCTGGGCGCGGAGGACTACGACGGCGGCGACCCCGGCGTGTTCAACATGGCCGTCATGGGGCTGCGCCTGGCCCAGCGCGCCAACGGGGTCTCGCAGCTGCACGGGGCCGTCAGCCGCGGCATGTTCGACGGGCTGTGGCCCGGCTTCGACGCCCCCGAGGTGCCCATCACCTCCATCACCAACGGCGTGCACGCGCCCACCTGGGTGGCCCCCGAGGTGCTGCAGATGGGGCGCACGTACATCGGCCCGGACATCGTCACCAGCGGGCAGGGCTTCGAGAAGGTCGACCGCGTGCCCGACGAGGAGATCTGGCGCACCCGCCGGGTGCTGCGCGGCCGGCTCGTGGAGGACGCCCGCCGCCGCCTGAGGCTGTCGTGGCTGCAGCGCGGGGCCAGCGAGGCGGAGCTGGCCTGGACCCGCGAGGTGCTCGACCCGGACGTGCTGACCATCGGCTTCGCCCGGCGCGTGCCCACCTACAAGCGCCTGACCCTCATGCTGCGCGACCCCGAGCGCCTGCGCGCGCTGCTGCTGCACCCGCAGCGGCCGGTGCAGCTGGTCATCGCCGGCAAGTCCCACCCGGCCGACGAGACCGGCAAGCGCCTGATCCAGCAGATGGTGCGCTTCGCCGACGACCCGGCCGTGCGCCACCGCATCGTCTTCCTGCCCAACTACGACATCACCATGGCGCTGCAGCTGTACCCCGGCTGCGACGTGTGGCTGAACAACCCGCTGCGCCCCTTCGAGGCGTGCGGCACCTCCGGCATGAAGGCCGCCCTCAACGGCGGGCTGAACCTCTCCATCCTCGACGGCTGGTGGGACGAGTGGTACGACGGCGCCAACGGCTGGGCGATCCCCACCGCCGACGGCGTCGAGGACCCCGAGCGCCGCGACGACCTGGAGGCCGCGGCGCTGTACGACCTGGTGGAGAACTCCGTCGCGGCGCGCTTCTACGACCGCGACGAGCGGGGCCTGCCGGCGCGCTGGCTGGAGATGGTCCGGCACACGCTGGCCTCGCTGGGCCCGCGCGTGCTGGCCAGCCGCATGGTCACCGAGTACGTGCGGCGCCTGTACGTGCCCGCCGCCCACGCCGGCCGCGCCGCGACCGCCTCGGGCGCGGCGCGCGCGAAGGAGCTGGCGAGCTGGAAGGGCGAGGTGCGCGGCGCCTGGGGGGCGGTGCGCGTGGACCACGTGGAGTCCTCCGGCGTGGGCGACTCCGCGCAGGTCGGCGACGTGCTGCACGTGCGCGGCTTCGTCTCCCTGGGCGCGCTGCGCCCGCAGGACGTGGAGGTGCAGGTCGTGCACGGGCGCGTCAGCGAGTCCGACGAGCTGAGCCCCTCGGGGGCGGTGCCGCTGCGCCACGCCGAGGACTTCGGCGACGGCCGGCACCGCTACGAGGGCGAGGTCGTGCTGCGCCAGACCGGCCCCTTCGGCTACACCGTGCGCGTCCTGCCCCGGCACGAGGGCCTGGCGGGCCCCGCCGAGCTGGGCCTGGTCGCCAACGCCTGAAGGACCGGGCGCGGCCGGGCGCGGCCGGGCGCGGCCCGGCGCGGTCGGGGGCGGCCGGGCGCGGTCAGGCGGGTGCGGCCAGCCACTCGTCGACGCGGGCCAGGTGGGCGGCGGCGAACCCCGCCGGCGCGGCCGCGCCCTCGAGCGAGGCGCGGGCGACGTCGGCGAGCTGCTCGTCGGAGAGCGCCAGGGCGCTGCGGGCGGTCTCGTACTCCTCCAGCAGCCCGGGCCCGAACAGCAGCGGGTCGTCGCCGTTGACGGAGCAGCGCACCCCCGCCTCCAGCAGGGCCGGCAGCGGGTGGCGCCCCACCTCCGCCACGACGGCCAGCGCGACGTTGGAGGTGGGGCACACGTCCAGCACGACGCCCTCGCCGGCCAGCCGCGCGACCAGCTCGGGGTCCTCCACCGCGCGCACGCCGTGCTGCACGCGCCGCGCGCCCAGCCGGTCCAGGGCGTCGCGCACGCTGTCCGGGCCCAGCAGCTCCCCGGCGTGCGGGGTGCTGACCAGGCCGGCCTCGCGGGCGACGGCGAAGGCGCGCTCGAAGGGGGCCGGGGGGAAGAGCGACTCGTCGGCGGCCAGCCCGAAGGAGACCACGCCGCGCCCGGCGCGGCCGGCGGCCAGCCGGGCCAGGTCCTCGGCGGCGGCCGGCGGCTCGTGCCGCAGCGCCACCGCCATGAGGCCGAAGCCGACGCCCAGCCGCTCCGCCTCGTCGCGGCCGCTGTCCAGCAGCAGGTCCAGCACCTCGCCGGGAGCGCCCAGCGCCGGGGCGTAGGGCACCGGGTTCGCCTGCACCTCCACCCACACCGCGCCGTCGCGTGCGGCGTCCTGCACGACCTCGCGGACCAGCCGGGCCAGGTGCTCGCGGGTGCGCACCAGGAGGCGGGCGCCGTCGTACATGCGCACGAACTCCGCGAAGGACGCGAACCCGCGCACCGGGGGGACGGGCACGCCGGCCTCGGCGGCGAGCTCGGCCAGGGTGGCCGGCCGCATGGCCCCCTCCAGGTGCAGGTGCAGGTGCGCCTTGGGCAGGGCGGCGAGGTCGCGCACGGTCACCGCACCGGTGCGGGACCGGCGGCGAAGCGCGCGCCCGGGTGGTCGGCGGCCAGCCGCGGCGAGGTGGCCCCCAGCCGCTCGCGCAGGGTGCCGCCGCCGGCGGGCCGGTCCTGCTCGCGCGGCAGGCGACCGCGACGGCGCAGCTCGGGCACGACGAGCTCGCAGAACAGCTCGTGGTCGCCCGGTGAGAACAGCGCCTCCAGCAGGAAGCCGTCGACGTCGGTGGTCTCCACCAGCTCCTCGAGCTGGTCGGCCACCTGCACCGGGTCGCCCACCACGGTGAAGCCGCGGGTGCCGCGCCCGCGCAGCTCGGCCAGCACCTCCCGCACCAGCGGGGTGCTGCCGTCGGGGCGGCGGAAGCGGTCGATGTTGCTCTGGCCCATCTGCCCCACGCGCGGGTCGGCGGCGCGCGCGAGGGCCTCGCCGAGCGGCACGTCCTGCGGCAGGGCCAGCAGGTCGATGCCGGTGTTCCCGGCGTACACCACCGAGGCGACCTCGTCGGTCTGCATCCGCTCGAACTCCTCCCGCCGCCGGCGGGCCAGCTCGCTCGTGGCCTCCACGGTCACCGTGGCCCCCACGAGCACCTTCACCGCGCGCGGGTCGCGGCCGTGGGCCGCGGCGCGGGCCCGCAGGTCCGCGACGTTCGCGGCGGCGTGCGGGGGCGTGGTGCCCTGCAGGAAGACACACTCGGCGGTGCTCGCGGCGAACTCCCTGCCGGCCGTGGACGTCCCGGCCTGGAACAGCACCGGCGTGCGCTGGGGGGAGGGCGGGACGGTGAAGTACCCCGAGGAGCGGAAGTGGGTGCCCGCGTGCTCCACGCGGTGCAGCCGGTCGGGGTCGGCGAAGACGCCGGCGGCGGCGTCCTCGACCAGCGCGCCGTCCTCCCAGCAACCCTCCCACAGCCGCAGGCACAGGTCGACGTACTCCCGCGCGATCTCGTAGCGCACGTCGTGCGGGGTCATCCCCCGGTGGCCGAACAGCGCGGCGACGGCGTCCTGCGAGGCGCCGGTGACCACGTTCCAGCCCACGCGCCCGGCGGTGAGGTGGTCCAGGGTGGCGAAGCGCCGCGCCGTGGCCACGGGGTGGTCCACGCCGGTGGAGGCCGTGACGACCAGGCCGAGGCGGGAGGTGGCGTGCGCCAGCACCGGGATCAGCAGCATCGGGTCCAGGCCGGAGAAGTTCAGCCCGCCGCGCGCGGCGGCCGGCGGGAGGTCGCCGCCGACGGTGGGGTAGCCGTAGCCGTCGGCGAAGAAGAGGAAGTCGAAGCCGGCGTCCTCGAGCAGCCGCGCCACGGCGACCCAGTGGCCGACCTCCCGGTGGCGCACCGAACCGCTCCACGGGTGGGACCAGCTCAGCGTCCCACCCACCTGCGGAGCGGCCACCTCGAAGACCCCCAGGTGCATCCGGCGCACGCCGCTCCCCCCACCCTCGCCCGACCGTTCCGGCGCACATCGGAGCACACGCAGGTTTCCCGGGTGTTTCCGCGCGGGGCGGGGGCCGTCCCACGGGGTTCGTAACGCGTCGTTAATGCCGGCGTGACACCCGTGCAGCGGGCCGGTGCTTCAGTACCCCCTCCGGCACGTCGGCGCCCCGCGGCGCCCCGCCGGCAGGCCCCACGACGTCCACCGGCACCACGCCGCCCGCAGCGGCGTGGTCCCGCCCGCCCCTGAGACCACGGAGCACCCATGACGCGACCCGACCGCCGCCCGCCCCGCCCCGCCGCGTCCCGCCGGGCCTTCCTGCGCGGCGCCGGGCTGGGCGTGCTCGGCGCCGCGGGGTCCGCGTCGCTGGTGGCCTGCGGTTCCGGTGACGACGCCACCGCGTCCGGCGACGCCGGCGAGGGGTACGGGCGGATCGCCGTCCAGCTGTCCTGGATCAAGAACATCGAGTTCGCCGGCGAGTACTTCGCCGACAGCAGGGGGTACTACGCCGACGCGGGGTTCTCGGCCGTGGACCTGCTGGCCGGCGGCGCGGCGGGCACCGCCGCCGAGGCGATGGTCCTGTCCCGGCGCGCCGAGGTGGGCCTGTCCTCCCCGACCCTGACCGCCCCGGCGATCGTCAACGAGGACGCCCCGCTGAAGATCATCGGGACCACGTTCCAGAAGAACCCCTTCTGCCTGGTCTCGGTCGAGCAGCGCACGCCCGTGCGCACCGTCGAGGACCTCGCGGGCAAGCGCATCGGCGTGCAGACGGGCGGCAACGAGACCATCTTCGAGGGGTTCTGCACGGCCAACGGCATCGACCCGTCCAGCTTCACCGTCGTGCCCGTGCAGTACGACCCCTCCGTGGTGGAGACGGGCGAGGTCGACGCCTTCATGGCCTACCTGACCAACGAGCCGATCCTGCTGGCCGGGCGGGGCCTGACGCCGGTGACCTTGGGGTTCGCCGACACCGGCCTGCCGTTCGTGGCCGAGACGTTCACCGTCCTGCAGTCCACGATCGACGAGCGGCGCGACATGCTCAAGGCGTTCCTGCGCGCCGAGGTCCGCGGCTGGAACGACGCGGTCGCCGACCCGGCGGAGTCCGCCCGGCTCGCCGTGGAGGAGTACGGCGCCGACCAGGGCCTGGACCTGCAGGAGCAGACGCGCGAGGCCGAGGCGCAGAACACCCTGGTGGTCTCCGACGACACCAGGGCCAACGGCCTGTTCACGATGACGGACGCGCTGGTCGAGGAGAACCTCGGCGCGCTCTCGGCGATGGGTGTGGAGATCACCGCCGGGCAGCTGTTCGACCTCAGCCTGCTGGACGAGGTCTACGAGGAGGACCCCGACCTGATCACCGGCTGACCACCGGCCGACCACCGGCCGACCACCGGCCGGGCCCGCTCGCCCGCGCCCCGCCAGGACGACCCGAGAGAGGCCCCGTGCACCAGGAGACACCCGCCGTCCCGTCCGCGCCCCGGGTGCGGTCCGCCACCACGGACCCCGCCGGTGACCCCCTGGCCGCCACCGGTTTCGACCTGCGCTCGCTGACCAAGCGGTTCGCGCTGGGGCGCGGGGAGGTCCTGGCCCTGGACGAGACGTCGCTGGGAACCCGCAAGAACACCTTCCTGTCCCTGCTGGGCCCCTCCGGGTGCGGCAAGTCCACGGTCCTGCGGATCCTGGCCGGACTGGAGACCCCCACCGCGGGCACGGCCCTGGTCAACGGGATGACCACCCGGGAGCTGCAGCGCGCGCACGAGCTCGGCATCGCCTTCCAGGACTCCGCCCTGCTGCCGTGGCGCAGCGTGGCCGGCAACATCCGCCTGCCGCTGGAGGTCGCCGGCGTGACCCCCGAGCCCGGCCTGGTCGACGACCTCGTCGACCTGGTCGGGCTGCGCGGGTTCGAGCGGGCCAAGCCGGCCCAGCTGTCCGGGGGCATGCGCCAGCGGGTGTCCATCGCCCGCTGCCTGGTGGTGCAGCCCAGCGTCATGCTGCTCGACGAGCCCTTCGGCGCGCTGGACGACATGACGCGGCAGCGGCTGAACGTCGAGCTGCTGCGCATCTGGACCGAGAAGCCGGCGACCACCCTCATGGTCACCCACGGGATCTCCGAGGCGGTGTTCCTCTCCGACGTCGTCGCCGTGATGAGCCCGCGGCCCGGTCGCGTCGTCGAGGTCGTCGAGATCGACCTGCCGCGCCCGCGCACCCCGGACCTGATGCGCACGCCGGAGTTCCACGCCTACCACGACCACCTCTCCGAGGTCCTCTTCGGCGGCGCCCCGGCCCGGGGCACGGGGGTGGCCGGGTGAGCGCCCGTCCCGCGCCGCCGACGTGGGCCGGCGCGCTGATCGGGGTCCTGGTGGTCCTGGCCGCCTGGAGCGCCCTGGCGCTGACCGTCTTCGCCGACGCGGGCAACGTGCCCACCCCGTGGGCCGTGGTGGCGCGGTTCACCGCGGACGGGCCCGGGCTCTACTGGGACAACCTCTCCGTGACCACGGTGTCCGCGCTGCAGGGGTACCTGTGGGGGAACCTCACCGCCATCGCGCTGGCCGTGCTCGTCCTGCTCGTGCCGCCGCTGGAGGGTGCGGCCACCCAGGTCGCGGTGCTGACGTACTGCATCCCGCTGACGGCCATCGGCCCCATCGTCCTCATCGTCTCCGAACCCGGCTCACGCACCACGTCGATCTTCCTCGCCGCCCTGAGCGTGGTCTTCACCTCCGTCGTCGGCTGCCTGCTGGGGCTGCGCGCCGCCGACCGCACGGCGCTGGACCTCGTGCGCGCCTACGGCGGTTCGCGCTGGACTGCGCTGGTGAAGGTGCGCGCCACGGCCGCCCTGCCCAACGTGCTGGCCGCCCTCAAGCTCGCCGCGCCGGCGGCCTTCCTCGGCGCGGTGCTCGGCGAGTACTTCGGCGGGGTGGACTCCGGGCTGGGCATCCTCATCACCGCGGCCCAGACCAACCTGCGCTACGCCCAGCTGTGGGCGCTGGCCCTGCTCTCCGGGGCGGTCGCCGGCGCCGGGTACCTGCTCGTCGCCCTGCTCGCCCGGGTCCTCACCCCCTGGTCGTCCACGGGCGCGCGCGCCGCGGGGGACCCCTGGTGACCACCGCCGTCCTGCGCCGCGTCGGCGCGCTGCTGCTCACGCTGGTCGTCTCCACCGCCGTCCTGCTCGCCGCCTGGTACCTGCTGCTGCAGCTGCTGGACGTCGACCCCTACGTGGGCAAGCGCCCGGTGGACGTCTACGACTACCTCGTGCGCGCCGAGGACGCCGGCGCCCAGCGCGCCGAGGTCCTCTCGCTGCTCGGCGTCACGCTGGCGCACTCGACCACCGGCTTCGCCGCCGGCCTGGCCGGGGCGCTGGCCGTCGCCTCGCTGTTCACGCTGGTGCGCCCGCTGGAGTTCGCGTTCATGCCGGTGGCGATGCTGCTGCGCTCGGTGCCGCTGGTGGCCATGGCCCCGCTCATCGGCTCGGTCTTCGGCCGCGGCCTCGCCGGGGCCGCCGCCATCGGCGGGATCGTCGTGTTCTTCCCCGTCCTGGTCAACATCGCGCTGGGCCTGCGCTCGGCCTCCCCGCAGGCGCTGGACCTCGTGCGCGTCAACGGCGGCACCCGCCTGACCGCGCTGCGCAAGGTGGCCATCCCCTCCGCCCTGCCGAACCTCTTCGCCGCCGTGCGCATCTCCGTGCCCGGCGCGGTGATCGGGGCGATGCTCTACGAGTGGCTGTTCAGCGGGACCGGCCTGGGGGCGGAGATCTTCCGGGCGAACTCGCAGGTGCAGTACTCCAAGCTGTGGGCCATCGTCGTCGTCGTCACGTTCGCGACCATCGTGGTCTACACGCTCGTGTCGGTGCTGGAGACGCTGGTCCTGGCCAGGTGGGGCCCGGACGCCGGCCGCGGCTGAGGCGCCGCGGGGTGTCCCGGCGGCAGTGCTCACGCGCCGGGCCCACCGCCGAGGAAGGGCACCAGCACCGCGGCGACGGCCCCCGGCTCCACCAGGTGCGGCCAGTGCCCGGCCCGCAGCGGGCGCAGGTCCGCGGCCGAGGCCAGCGGGTTCAGGGCGCGCAGCCCCGCCGCGTCCACGTCCCGGGTGCTGCGCACGTGCAGCAGCGGCACCGGCGCCGCGCGCAGCAGCGGGCGCGGGTCCAGCTCGAGCACGTCCGCCCACAGCGCGCGCACCGCCGCCTCCGGGGCGGCCGCGAGCTCGGCCACGACCCGCTCGCGCAGCCGCGGGGCGCGCGGGCCCCACGCCGCGCGCATCGAGGAGACCAGCACCTCGTGCCAGCCGTCGGCGCGCACCGCCGCCGCGCGCGCCCGCTTGGCCGCCAGCTCGCGCGGCGCGACGGGCACGTTGGAGTCCAGCAGCACCAGCCGGCGCACCAGCCCGGGGCGGCGCACCGCCACCAGCAGGCCCACCACGCCGCCGGTGGAGTGGCCCACCACGTCCACCGGGCCGCCCGCGGCCAGGGCCGCCACCCGCCCGCCCACCCGCTCCGCGACCGCCTCCAGCGTCGCGGTGCCCTCCACCGGCGCCTCGCCGCCGTGCCCGGGCAGGTCCAGGAGCTCCCCGCGCCGCCCCGCCGCGCTCAGCGCGGCGGCCTGCCCGGCCAGCTGCCAGGCGCAGCAGCCCACCCCCGGCAGCAGGACCACCCCCGGGCCGGCCACCACCCCCGGGCCGGCCCCGGCGCCCGGCGCGGGCCTCACGCGCTGGTCAGCACCCGCACCGACCACGCCGCCGCGCGCAGCGCCGCGCCGGCCGGGGCCGCGCGCCGGCGCCGGTCCGCGGTGCTGCTCCAGCGCGGGTGGAAGCGCGGCAGGCCCTCCACGCGCGGCAGCACCACGTCGCGCTGGCGCGCGCCGGCGTTGACGACCACGAGCACCGAGGCCAGGCCGCGGTCGCGCCCGTCCACGAGCACCTGCAGGATCCGCCGGCCGGGGTCGTGCCAGCGCTCCACCGTCATGTCCCCGCCGTCCTCGGCGAACCACAGCAGGTCGTCGCGCTGCTCGCGCACGGGGTGCCCGCGGCGCACCCCCGCCTCGCCCAGCACCGGGTAGCGCGCGCGCAGCGCCACCAGCTCGCGGGTGTCGGCCAGCAGCTCGCGCTGCCAGTCCGCCAGGTCCCAGTCCACCCAGGAGATCTCGTTGTCCTGGCAGTAGGCGTTGTTGTTGCCGCCCTGCGAGCGGCCCAGCTCGTCCCCGGCGGTGATCATCGGCACGCCCGAGGACAGCAGCAGCGTCGCCAGCAGGTTGCGGGTGCTGCGCCGGCGCGCGGCCAGCACCGAGGGGTCGTCGGTGGGCCCCTCCACGCCGTGGTTCCAGCTGGTGTCGGAGTCGCTGCCGTCGCGGTTGCCCTCCCCGTTGGCCTCGTTGTGCTTGCGGTCGTGCGCGACGAGGTCGGCCAGCGTGAACCCGTCGTGGGCGGTCACGAAGTTCACGCTCGTCAGGCGCCCGCGCGTGACGTCGAAGGTGTCCGCCGAGCCGGCGAAGCGCGTGGCGAACTCGCGCAGCCCGCGCCCGGCCGCGTCCGGCAGGGCGTGGCCCAGCGCCACCTCGCGCGCGTCGGTCAGCCAGAACCGGCGCACCCCGTCGCGGAAGCGGTCGTTCCACTCGTGCACCGGCGGCGGGTACTGCCCGGTGCGCCAGCCGAACGGGCCGACGTCCCACGGCTCGGCGACGTGCTTGACCGGCGCCAGCACCGGGTCGCCGGTCAGCGCCACCAGCAGCGGGTGGTCGGGGGTGAAACCCTCCCGCCCGCGCGCCAGGGTGGTCATCAGGTCGTAGCGGAACCCGTCGACGCCGTACTCGCTCACCCAGTGCCGCAGCGAGTCCAGCGCGAACTGCACGACGCGGCGCTCGCCGAAGTCGAGGGAGTTGCCGCAGCCGGTGACGTCGAGGGGGCGCCCGCCGGCGTCGCGCAGGTAGTACGTGGCGTCGTCCAGGCCGCGCAGCGACAGGTGCGGGCCGTCCGGGCCCTCCTCGCACGTGTGGTTGTAGACGACGTCGAGGAGCACCTCGATCCCGGCGTCGTGCAGCGCGGACACCGCCCGGCGGAACTCCTCGCGCACCGCGCCGGCCCCGGCCGCGCGCGCCGCGGCGGTGGCGTAGGCCGGGTGCGGGGCGTTGAAGGCCAGGGTGTTGTAGCCCCAGTGGTTGACCAGCCCGCGCCGGCGCAGGTGCACCTCGGAGGTGCTCGCGTGCACCGGCAGCAGCTCCAGCGCGGTGACGCCCAGCGACGTCAGGTGCTCCAGCACCGCCGGGTGCCCCAGCGCCGCGTAGGTGCCGCGCAGCTCCGCGGGCAGGTCCGGGTGGCGCTGCGTCAGGCCCTTCACGTGCGCCTCGTAGACCACGGTGCGCGACCACGGCGTGCGCGGCTGCTCGCCCGGGCGCACCCGCAGCTCCTGCGGCAGCGGCCCCAGCGCCACCGAGCGCGGCACGTGCGGGGCGCTGTCGCGCTCGTCGCGCACCGCGAGGTCGCCGCGCAGGTCCGCGCCGACGGCGTGGCCGAACACCTCCGGCACGAGGTCCACCCCGCCCTCCACGCCGCGCGCGCAGGGGTCCAGCAGCAGCTTGGCGGGGTTGTGGCGCAGGCCGCGCTCGGGGTCCCAGCGCCCGTGCGCGCGCAGCCCGTAGCGCGAGCCCTCGCGCAGGTGCGGCACGTGCCCGTGCCACACGCCCAGCTCCACCTCCGGCAGCGCCGTGCGCACCTCGCGGCCGTCGTCGCCGAAGACGCACACCTCCACGCCGTCGGCGTGGGCCGCCAGCACCGCGACGTCCGCCCCGCCCCCCTCGGCCTCGGGGCGCAGGGTGACGCCCAGCGGGTGCGGGGAGCTCCGGCGCGGGGAGCCCTGGGCGGTCGGGGGGGTCGGTGCGTCGCGGCGCGGGGTCGGGGCAGGCACCGCCGCAGTCTGCCCGAGCCCCCGCCGGGGCGCCGCGCGCACGGCGGGCGCGCCGCCGGTGCGCTCCTACACTGGGGACGTGACGGCGTACCTCGACCACGCCTCGACGACCCCCCTGCGGCCCGAGGCGCGCCTGGCCCTCGCCGAGGCCGGCGCCCTGACCGGCAACCCCTCCTCCCTGCACTCCAGCGGCCGCCGCACGCGCGCCGCGGTGGAGGAGTCCCGCGAGGCGCTGGCCGCGGCCCTGGGCGCGCGCCCGGGCGAGGTGGTGTGGACCTCCGGCGGCACCGAGGCCGACAACCTGGCCCTGAAGGGCCTGTACTGGGCGCGCCGCGACGCCGACCCGCGCCGGCGCCGCGTCCTGGTGGGCGCCGCCGAGCACCACGCGGTGCTCGACTGCGCGCAGTGGCTCGGCGAGCACGAGGGCGCCGACGTGCGGCTGCTGCCCGTGGACGCCCTCGGGCGCGCCGACCTCGACGCCCTGCGCGAGGAGCTGGCCGACGGCGGCGACGAGGTGGCGCTGGTGTCGCTGATGTGGGCCAACAACGAGGTGGGCACGGTGCAGCCGGTCGCGGCCGCCGCCGAGCTGGCGCACGCCGCCGGGGTGCCGCTGCACACCGACGCCGTGCAGGCCGCGGGGCACCTGCCGGTCGACTTCGCCGCCAGCGGCGCCGACGCGCTGTCGCTGTCGGCGCACAAGTTCGGCGGCCCGGTCGGCGCCGGTGCGCTGCTGCTGCGCCGCGGCACGCCTCTGGTGCCCCTGCTGCACGGCGGCGGCCAGGAGCTGGGCGTGCGCTCGGGCACCCTGGACGCCCCCGCCGCGCGCGCCACCGCCGCCGCCCTGGGCGCGGCGCTGGCCGCCGCGCCGGGGGAGGCGCTGCGCACCGCGGCGCTGCGCGACCGCCTGGTGGCCGGGCTGCTCGAGGCGGTGCCCGGCGTGCAGCTGCGCGGGGACCCCGTGCTGGACGCCGCCCACCGCCTGCCCGGCAACGCGCACGTGACCGTCGCCGGCTGCGAGGGCGACTCCCTGCTGTACCTGCTGGACGCCGCCGGGGTGGAGTGCTCCACCGGCTCCGCCTGCCAGGCCGGCGTGCCGCGCCCCAGCCACGTGCTGCTGGCGATGGGCCTGGACGAGCGCGAGGCCGCCGGGGCGCTGCGCTTCTCCCTGGGCTGGAGCTCCACGGCCGCCGACGTCGACGCCGCGCTCACCGCCGCGGGCCCGGCCGTCGAGCGCGCGCGGCGGGCCTCGGCCTCCGCGCGCACCTCGCGCGCGCGCCGGCGCCGCTCGGTGGTCTCCACCGCCGCCGCGGCGGGGGCCTCCTGATGCGCGTGCTGGCCGCGATGAGCGGCGGGGTGGACTCCGCGGTGGCCGCCGCGCGCGCGGTCGACGCCGGTCACGACGTCGTGGGCGTGCACATGGCCCTCAACCGCGCCCCCGGGGTGCTGCGCACCGGCTCGCGCGGCTGCTGCACGGTCGAGGACGCCCTCGACGCGCGCCGCGCCGCGGACCTGCTGGGCATCCCCTTCTACGTGTGGGACCTCTCGGAGTCCTTCCTGGAGGAGGTCGTGGAGGACTTCGTCGCCGAGTACGCCGCCGGGCGCACCCCCAACCCGTGCGTGCGCTGCAACGAGCGCATCAAGTTCGCCGCCCTGCTCGACAAGGGCGTCGCGCTCGGCTTCGACGCGGTGTGCACCGGGCACTACGCGCGCGTCGTGCCCGGCCCCGGCGGCGCGCAGCTGCACCGCGCCGCGGACGCCGCCAAGGACCAGTCCTACGTCCTCGCCGTCCTGGACGCCGACCAGGTCGCCCACGCGATGTTCCCCCTGGGCGACGCGCCCACCAAGGCGCGGGTGCGCGCCGAGGCCGAGGCGCGCGGGCTGCCGGTGGCGCGCAAGCCCGACAGCCACGACATCTGCTTCATCCCCGACGGCGACACCCGCGGCTTCCTCGCCGAGCGCCTCGGGGAGGAGCCCGGCGAGGTCGTCGACGCCGACGGCGCGGTGCTGGGCACCCACACCGGCACCTACGGCTTCACCGTCGGGCAGCGCAAGGGCCTGGGCCTGACCCGCCCGGCCCCCGACGGCCGGCCGCGCTACGTGCTCTCCATCGAGCCGGTGCGCCGCACCGTCACCGTCGGGCCCGCCGAGCGGCTGGCGGTCGGCGCGCTGCGCGCGGTGGACCCCGTCTGGAGCGCCCCGGCCCCCGCGGGCCCGGTGCCGGTGCACGTGCAGGTGCGCGCCCACGGCGCGGCCGTGCCGGCCGTGGTCGAGGCCGACGGCGGGCAGGTGCGGGTGGCGCTGCGCGACCCGCTCAGCGGGGTGGCGCCGGGGCAGACGGTGGCCTTCTACGACGGCACCCGCGTGCTGGGCTCGGCGACCGTCTCCGCGACGTCCCCCGCCGCGTCCCCGGTGACGGCGCCCGCGGCGTCGCCGGCACGGGCCTGAGCCCCGGCCGTTGCCCGCCCGCCGACGCCACCGCAGCCCCCGCCCGGGCCCGCCGCCCGAGCGCGTGGTCCTCGACGCCCTCGACCTCGTCGCCGACCCGCCCGTGCGCCCGCTGCCCCACGGCGGCCTGCCCGCCCCGGTGCACCGCGCCTGGCGCGAGCGCCGGCCCGCCGGGCCGCCGGCGCGCCCGGCCACCCTCACGCGCAGCCGCGCGGCCTCCGCCCCGGCGCCGGGTCCCGAGCAGCCGCCCTTCGACTGGCCCGAGGTGCTCCTGACGCTGCACCGCCACCTCGTGCTGCCCGCCGTGGGGCACGGCGCCGAGGTCGCCGCGCTGGGCACCACCGTGCGCCTGACCCGCCTGGACGGCGCCCCGGTCGTGCTCACCGACCCGGCCTCGCGGCTGCGCGCGCACCGGGTCCTCAGCGGGCACCGCGTCGCGCTGGACCCGCACGAGGTGCTCGCCCTGGCCGAGCGGCACGCCGCGCTGCGCCCCTTCCTCGACGCCCACCCGCCGGGCACGCCCCCGGGCCTGCGCCTGGTGCTGGCGGCCGCCGGCGCCGGGCTGGGCGCCGGCGAGATCGCCGCGGCGCACGCCGCCGGTTCGCTGACCCCCGAGGGCGTCGCCCTCCTGGCCGCCCTGGGCGGCGGGTCCCGCGCCGGCGGGGCGCCCGCACCCCGCACCCCGCACACCCCCTGGAGGACGAGCGCGTGAGCCAGCAGCACACCGACACCTGCGACGCGCTGGGCATCGCCCTGCTGGCGAACGTCCCGGTGGTCCTGTGGGGCCCGCCCGGGCAGGGGAAGTCCTCGGTGGTGCGCGAGCTCGCCGAGGGCATGGGCGCGCACCTGGAGACCGTGATCGCCTCCATCCGCGAGCCCAGCGACTTCGCCGGCCTGCCCGTGGTGGACACCGCCTCGGGCACCGCCTCGCTGGCCCCGCCGTCGTGGGCGGTGCGGCTGCGCGACGCGGTCGAGCGCGACGGGCGCGCCGGCGTGCAGTTCTACGACGAGGTCTCCACCGCGCCGCCGGCCACCCAGGCCGCGCTGCTGCGCCCCATCCTGGAGGGCGTGGTCGGCGACCTGCGCCTGCCCGAGCAGGTGCGCACCGTCGCCGCCGCCAACCCCCCGGACGTCGCCGCCGACGGCTGGGACCTGGCCCCGCCCGTGGCCAACCGCTTCCTGCACCTGACGTGGAGCCTGGACGCGGCGACGGTGCGCGAGGGCTTCACCACGGGCTGGCCGCCGGTGGCGGTCCCGCGCGTCGACGCGGCCGAGGTCGCCGCCCAGGTGGCGCGCACCACGGCGCTGGTGGGGGTCTTCCTCGGCTCGCGGCCCGAGCTGGTCACCCGGGTGCCCGGCTCCTCCGCCGACGCCGGCCGCGCCTTCCCCACGCCGCGCTCGTGGGAGATGGCCGCGCGCCTGCACGGGCACGCCGTGGCCGCGGGCGCCAACAGCACCGTGCTGACCCTGCTGCTGGCCGGCACGGTCGGGGTGGCCGCCGCGGGGGAGTTCCTCGCCCACCTGCGCGAGATGGACCTGCCCGACCCCGAGGAGCTGCTGCGCGACCCGGGCTCGTGGGAGGTCGACCCGCGCCGCACCGACCGCACCTACGCGGTGGCGTCCTCGGTGTGGGCGGCGACCGCCGCGCACCCCACCGCCGAGCGCTGGGCGGCCTGCGGGCGCGTGCTGGCCCGCATCGCCGACGCCGGCAGCGCCGACATCGCCTTCTCGCACGGGCGCCGCTGGGCCCGCGAGCGCCCCGAGGGCGCCATGCCCCCGCCGGAGGTCGTCGCCTCCCTCGGCCCGATCCTGACCGAGCTCGGCCTGCTCACCCGCGACGCGTGAGCGCCCGACGCGCGGACCCGCGCCGCACGCCCGCGCGGCGCCCGGCCGCGGGCACCGCGGGGGCGGGGGGCGCTCCGAGCGGTGCCGGGGCGGGGCTGGAGGAGCGCGCCGCGCTGCGCCTGGCCGCCGGGCGCGCCCGCGCCGGCGAGCTCATGCCCTACCTCGGCACCGCGCTGTACGCGGTCACGCCGGTGCCGAACCGCGCGGTGCCCACCGCCGGCATCGACGTGCGCTGGCGCCTGCACTACCACCCCGAGTTCGTCCTGACCCTGGACGTGGCCGAGGTCGTGGGCGTGTGGCTGCACGAGGTCGGCCACGTCCTGCGCGCGCACCACGAGCGCTTCGAGGCCCTGGACGAGCCGCGCGAGCGCCACCCGCTGTTCAACCGCGCCGGCGACTGCACCATCAACGACGACCTGCGCGCGGCCGGGGTGCGCCTGCCCGCCGTCAAGGCCTGGTACCCCGAGCGCGTGCCCGGCGCCGCCGCCGGGATGACCGCCGAGCAGGTCTACCGGCTGCTCGTCGCCGGGCCCGAGGGGCGGCGCCTGGCGGCGGCCTCGCCGTCGCTGCTGCTGCTGCTGCCGGCGACGCTGCGCGACGACCACGGCGTGCCCGCGCGGGTCCTGGCCAGCGCCCGCGAGCCGTTCCTCACCGGCCCCGCCTCCGTCGTCGTGCGCCCCGCGCACGGCGCCGCCGGTGGGGGTGGTGGCGCGGGGACCGGGCCGGTGGCGGTGCACGACGCGCGCACCGCCTCGTTCGACCTGCTGGAGCCGCTGCCGGCCGGCGAGCACGCCGTGGAGCTGACGTGCGCGGGCACCACCGCGCGCGCCACCCTCACCGTGACCGCCCCGGCGCTGACGCTGCGCCCGGACCACCTGCGCCGCAACCGCGGCCCGCGCGAGCGCGTCGTGGCGGTGGGCCGCGGCACCGCGTTCACCGCGGCCTCGGTCGTCGAGGTGCTCGACGCCGCCGGCGCGGTGCTGGACGTCGTCACCGCCGTCGAGCACGTCAGCGCCACGCACCTGGTCCTGCAGACCGGTCCGCTGCCGGAGGGCACCCTGGTGGTGCGGGTGAGCACCGACGGGGAGGTCGTGCGCGCACCGCTGCCGGTGGGCCTGCCGCACCTGGAGCTCAGCCCGGACCGGCTGCCCGCCGGGCACGCGGTGCCCGCGCCGCTGGCCGCCGTCGGCGAGGACGTGCGCCTGGACGCCACCAGCACCGTCGAGGTGCTCGACGCGGCCGGGCGCGCGGTGGCCGGGGCGACCGGGGCGCCGCGCCCGGCCGGGCGCGGCGCGCTGCACCTGGAGGTCACCCGCGCGCTGCCCGAGGGGCGCTACCTGCTGGTGGTGAGCACCGCGGGGGAGCGGGCGGCCGCGACGCTGACGGTCGGCGGGGCGGGCGCCGCCGCGGCCGGGCCCGGTGCGGCCGCGCCCGCCGGGCACGACGACTGCGGCTCCGGCGCCGGCGGCCCGCTGCGCCCCTGGGAGGGCGACGGCAGCGGGCGCGACGCCGCCGGGCGCGACGACGGCAGCGTGGACGCCGGGCGCGCGGAGCTGATCCGGCGGCAGAGCGCACACGAGGTCCTCGAGCACGCCCGCAGCCGCGGCGGGGTGCCCGGCGGCTGGCAGCGCTGGGCCGAGGGCGTGCTGGAGCCGGTGGTCGACTGGCGCCGCGAGCTGCTCAGCGTGACCCGCCGGGTCGCCGCCTCCGTCGCCGGGCTGCGCGACCACACCTACGCGCGCCCCTCGCGGCGCAGCGCCGCGGCGCCGGGGGTGGTGCTGCCCGCGCTGCGCCGCCCGCGGCCGCCGCGCGCGGCGCTGGTCGTGGACACCTCCGCCTCGGTCACCCCGGCGATGCTCGCGCGCGTGCAGGCCGAGGTGCGCGCGCTGCTGCGCCGCACCAGCGGCGGCACGCTGCAGGTGATCGCCTGCGACGCGGCCGCGGGGCCGGCCCGCACGGTGCGCGGCGTGGAGGACCTCGTGCTCACCGGCGGCGGCGGCACCGACCTGCGCGCGGGCCTGGCCGCGGCCGCGGCGCTGCGCCCGCCGGTGGACCTCGTCGTCACCGCCACCGACGGCGACACCCCCTGGCCCGAGGAGCCGCCGCCGCAGAACCCCGGCGCCACCCACGTGGTGCTGCTGCTCGACGGCGAGCGCGAGGGGGTGCCGGCGTGGGTGCGCACCCTCGTGGTGCCCCGCGACGACCCCGGGCGCGGCTGAGGCTCCCGGCGCCTCGTCCGACCGGGCCGAGCTGGGCCGGGTCCTCAGTCGAGCACGGCCTCCTCGCGCGGGTCCCAGCGCCAGGTGAGCTCGCCGAGCTGGGCGCTCGCCGAGCACGGGCCCCCGTGCCCGCGCGGCTGCGCGCACTCCACCCGGAAGCCGTCCATGCCGTCCCGGGCCGTGCCCTCCAGCCACGCCTCCTGCGAGCGCTCGGCCCCCGAGCCGGGCACCGCGCCGCGCTGCACGCCCGGGGCGAGCCCGGCGCCGAAGGCGCGCAGCGTGCGCAGCGCGGCGACGACCTCGGCGACCGGGCCGCCGGGCACCTGCGCCACCCAGCGGCTCGAGGCGCACCGGGCGCCGGAGGCCGCCGGCCCGACGACGACCGCGCGCCCGTCCGGCGCGCGGTGCGTGGCCGTGACCGTCGTGCCGGCCGCCCAGCCGCCGCGCCCGGAGCGCACGAGCACCTCGAAGGAGTCGTCCACGTCGACGACCTGCCCGCGCCGGCGCTTGGTGTAGTAGCGCGGGTAGCGCTCGAAGCCGTCCACCCCCGCGGTGGGCGGTTCGGGCGCGCCGGCGGCGGCGATCCGCCGCTGCTGCCGCGTCCCCTGCTCCTGGACCGGGTCCCACCTGGGCACCGGCCGAGCATCGCACCCGGCGCCGGCGCCGCCCTCAGGCGGGTCGCGGCGGGGCGTGGTCGGCGGGCACGACCTCGTCGGGCACCGGCGGTCCCGGCGGGGTGCCGTCGCCGAAGGGGCGCCCGCCCAGCTGCTCGCGGTGGTGCGGTTCCCACCAGTTCGCGGTGTCCGGCCCCTTCGGCGTGACGCCGGTGGGGTTGATGTCGCGGTGCACCTGGTAGTAGTGCGCCTTGATGTGCACCAGGTCGGTGGTGTCGCCGAACCCCGGGGTCTGGAACAGGTCGCGGAAGTACGCCCACAGCACCGGCATCTCGGTGAGCTTGTGCCGGTTGCACTTGAAGTGCCCGTGGTAGACGGCGTCGAAGCGCGCCAGCGTGGTGAACAGCCGCACGTCGGCCTCGGTGATGGTGTCGCCCACCAGGAAGCGCTGGCGCTCCAGGCGCTCGGAGAGCGCGTCCAGGCGCGCGAAGAGGCGGTCGTAGGCGCGCTCGTACGCCTTCTGGCTGCCGGCGAACCCGGCGCGGTACACGCCGTTGTTCACGTCGCGGAAGACGCCCTCGTTCACCTCGTGGATCTCGTCGCGCAGGTGCTCGGGGTACAGGTCCGGGGCGCCCTCGCGGTGGTGCTCGCGCCACTCGGTGGACAGGTCCAGCGTCATCTGCGCGAAGTCGTTGGTGACCACCTGACCGGTGGCGACCTCCACGATCGCCGGCACCGTGATGCCGCGCGGGTAGTCGGGGAAGCGCGCGAAGTACGCCTCCTGCAGCCGCTCGATGCCCAGCACCGGGTCGCGCCCGCCGGGGTCGAGGTCGAACGTCCAGCTGCGCTCGTCGTGGGTGGGCCCGCAGATGCCCTGCGAGAGCACCGGCTCCAGGCCCAGCAGGCGGCGCACGATGGTGGCCCGGTTCGCCCACGGGCACGCGCGCGCGACCACGAGGCGGTACCGGCCGGCCTCGACCGGGTACCCGTCGCGGCCGTCGGCGGTGATGCGGGTGGTGATGTAGTTCTGGTCGCGCTCGAAGGAACCGCCGGGGTTGACGTACCCGCTCGCGCCGGTGCCGCCGTCGGTCGTCGTGCTCGCCTCGGCCATGCCCCGACGGTATCCCGCGGCCCGCACCGCCGCCCGGCGGCACCGCCCGGTGCCGCCGCTCAGGACACCAGCACCGTCACGGCGTGGATGAGCACGCCCACCAGGGCGCCGACGACGGTGCCGTTGATGCGGATGAACTGCAGGTCGCGCCCGACGAACAGCTCGATGCGCTCGGCGGCGTCGTCGCCGTCCCAGCGCGCGACCGTCTCGGAGATGACCGTGGCCAGCTCCGGGGCGAAGCGGCGCACCACGTGCCCGGCCGCGTCGGTCAGGTGCCGCTCCACGCGCGCGGCGAACGCGGCGTCGTCCACCAGGCGGTGGCCCAGGTCCACCAGCGCCTCGCGGCTGCGGGTGCGCAGCGAGGAGGACGGGTCGGCCAGCGCGTCGTTGAGGTAGCCGCGCACGCTGGTCCACAACCCGGCCAGGGTGTCGGCCAGGCCGGGGGAGCCCAGCAGCCGCCGCTGGAACTCGTCGGCCTTCGCGCGGGTGGCCGCGTCGTGCTGCAGGGCGTCGGCGTAGCGGGCCAGCAGGTCGTCGATCGCCTTGCGCCCGGGGTGCTCGCGGTCGGCGGCCACGTCGTCCACCCAGCGCTGCGCCTCGGTGTGCACCCGCTTGCCCAGGCGCTCGTTGAGCCAGTCCGGCGCCCACAGCGGGGCGCGCTCCTCCACCAGGCGGCGCACCGTCGCCTCGTTGGCGCGCAGCCAGCGCTGCGCCTCGGCGAGCGTGAGGTCGACCACCGGGTGGTGGGTGCCGTCGCGCACCACCTCGCCCAGCAGCCGGCCCAGCACCGGGCTCCACGGCTCGGCCGCCAGGCGGCGCACGACCACCTGGTCCAGCACGCCGGTGACCTCCTCGTCGCGCAGGACGCCCAGCGCGCCGGTGAGCACGGTGGCGGCCTCGTCGACGACCCGCTCGGCCCCGCCGCGCCCGTGCAGCCACGCGCCCACCCGCGCCGGCACCCCGGCGCGCGCGACCTTGTCGCGCACCACGTCCTCGGCCAGGAAGTTCTCCGCGACGAACTGCTCCAGGCTCTTGCCCAGGGCCTCCTTGCGCCGCGGGATGAGCGCGGTGTGCGGCACCGGCAGCCGCAGCGGGTGCCGGAAGAGCGCCGTGACGGCGAACCAGTCGGCCACCGCGCCGACCATCGCGGCCTCGGCGCCGGCGTTGACGAACCCCCACGCACCGGTGCGCCCGAGCGTGGCGGCGTACACCAGCGCGGCCACCGCGAGCAGGCTCGTGGCCACCACCCGCATCCGCCGCAGCCCGCGGCGGCGCTCGGCGTCACCGGCCCGGTCGCCGGGCGTGGCCAGGCGCGGGGCCGCGGCGGGCGGGCCCGGCGGGCTCGGCGGGCTCGGCGGGGCGGGGCGCGTCGTGCTGCTCACCGCGCCATCCTCGCCCACGTCCCGGCCCCCCGCCCCGCGCGCCGGCCCGGCCCTCGGGGCGGCGCCCCCATCCCCCCGCGCCGGGCCCGCCGGCGTCGAGGGCCCTGCGGCTGGCCCCGGGTCCGACGTTCGTCGCGGCGTGCGCGCGGGTAGCGTGCGTCGACGTGCCAGACCCGGTCGCCGGCGACCCGCCCGAGCCCCCCGCCCCCTCCCCGCCCGACGACGGCACCCTCGCGCCCGGTGCCGCGGCCGCCCCCGTGGCCCTGCCGGGGCAGGACCCGCGGGAGGCGGCGCGCACCGTCTTCGGCGAGCTCGGCGAGCTCCCCCACGTGCCCCACCTGCCGCAGCTGCCCGGGCGCGGGCCCGGCGCCGACCCGGTGGGCCGCACCGCCGCGCTGCTGGTGGACCTGCCGGTGGACCTGCAGCCGTCGGGGTGGCGCTTCACCGACGCCCCCGGCCGCGACGCCCAGCGCGCCGCCGCCCACCTGCGCGCGGACCTCGACGAGCTCGCCGAGGCCGCCGAGGGCTGGCGCGGCCCGCTCGCGCTGAGCCTGCTGGGCCCGTGGTCGCTGGCCGCCGCCGTCGAGCTGCACCGCGGCGAGCGCAGCGCCTCCGACCCGGGCGCGCGCCGCGACGTGGTCGACTCCCTGGCCGAGGGCGCGGCCGCCCACGTCGCCGACGTGCGCCGCCTGGTGCCCGGCGCCCGGCCCGTGGTGCACCTGGAGGAGCCCTCCCTGCAGGCGGTGCTCGCCGGGCGGCTGCCCACGCAGTCCGGCTACGGCACCCTGCGCGCGGTGGACCGCGCCGAGGTGCGCGCCGGTCTGCGCGCCGTGCTGGACGCGGTGCGCGCCGCCGGCGCGGCGGCGGTGGTGCGCCTGGCCCCGGAGGAGGCGCCGCTGGCGCTGGTGCGCGAGGCCGGCGCGGACGGCGTCGCGCTCGACGTCACCGCGCTGGGCGCGCACGCCTGGGAGTCGCTGGCGGCCACCGTCGAGGACGGCCTGCGCCTGTGGGCCGGTGCCCTGCCGGCGGCGGCCGCGCCGCCGGCCGTGGCCGCGCTCGTCGACGCGGTGCGCGTGCCGTGGCGGCGCGTGGGCCTGCCGGCGCAGGGGCTGGCCGACGTGGTGCTCACCCCCGCCGGCTCGCTGCAGCAGCTGCCCCCGGCGGCGCTGCGCCCCGTGCTGGGCCGGCTGCGCGAGGCGGCCGCGGCGCTGGCGGAGGCCTCCGGTGACTGAGCGGGGCGGCGCGGGCGGCGCGGGCGGCGCCGGCGGTGCGGGCCCGGTGTTCCGCGAGGCGGTCCTCCAGGACGTGCCCGCGGTGGTTGAGCTGGTGGAGTCCGCCTACCGCGGGGAGTCCAGCCGCGCCGGGTGGACCACCGAGGCGGACCTGCTGGACGGCCGGCGCACCGACGCGGCGGGGGTCGCCGCGATCGTGCAGGACCCCGACGCGGTGCTCCTGCTGGCCGAGCGGCCCGCGGGGCAGCCCACCGGTGGGCCCGCCGGTGACCTCGCCGGTGACCCCTCGGGTGCGCGGCTGCTGGGCTGCTGCGAGCTGCGCCCGGCGGGTCGGGCGGCCTACTTCGGGATGTTCGCGGTGCGCCCGCTGCTGCAGGGCGCCGGCGTCGGCGGGCTGCTGCTGGCGCACGCCGACGCCGAGGCGGTGCGCCGCTGGGGCTCGGGCGCGATCGAGATGACCGTGATCGCCCAGCGCACCGACCTGCTCGCCTGGTACGCGCGGCGCGGCTTCACGCCCACGGGGGAGCGCCGGCCGTTCCCGCACGGCGACGAGCGCTTCGGCGTCCCGCGCCGCGACGACCTCGAGTTCGTGGTGCTGCGCCGGGCGACCGGCGCCGCGCCCGGCGCCGCGTCCTCCGCCGCGCCCGGCGCGTGAGCGTCCCCGGCCGCCGCGCCGGCGGCCGGGGACGCTCGCGCGGCCTCAGCGCCCGCGCGAGGGGCGCAGGTCGGCCTGCACCTCGATGGTGAGGAACTCGTCGTCGTCGGGCACCCCGGGGGTGCGGCCGGCGGAGAACGGGAAGTTGTTGTCGTTGCCCACGACGATCGAGTGCTCACCGGCGACGTCGACGCTCTCGATCGTCTGGAACGGGAACGTGACGTAGCCGGAGGCGGCGCTGAGCTCGGCGGCGACGCCGTCCGGGTCGGGCACCGCCATGAGGTTGACCAGCTGCGTCTTCAGCGGGTGCCCGGCCGCGTCGGTGCGGCTGGTGTCCAGGAGGAACACCGCCTTGAACACCGCGGTGGGGCCCTGGCCGTTGTCGCGCTCGAGCACGAGGTAGCGGTGGTCGTCGACGCGGGTGAAGTCGCCGATGGCGTTCCTCGGCGACTCCAGGCGGTAGGTGAACGCCTGGCCGCGGTAGCGGTGCTGCTGGGTGTCGTAGCGCAGCACGCGCAGGTCCTGCGGGTCGTCGCCGGCCACCGGGCCCTCGAGCATCGGGAACAGGTAGCGACCGTCGCGCGAGATCGCCATGCCCTCGAAGCCCTTGCTGCCGGCCAGGTTCGGCTCGGCGTCGCCCAGGGTGGGGTTGTCCGGGGAGGCCACGCCCGGCAGCGGCACCGGCGCCTCGAGCAGGCGGCCGGAGGCGTCGGTGTGCAGCAGGTAGGGCCCGAACTCCTCGCCGAACCAGAACGTGCCGTCGGGGGCGCGGCGGAAGGACTCGGGGTCGAAGTCGGCGCCGGTCAGGCGGCGGTCGGCGCGCGTCAGCGGCCACGGCACCCGCCCGTCGGGGTCGGAGAGGGTGAAGCCGCCGGGCACGACCGCCACGGAGCCGTCCTCGGCCGGGCGCAGCCGGTGCACGGCCAGCAGGAAGTCGGCGCTGTTGGCCTTCGCGCCGTAGCCGTTGTCCGAGAGCACCAGCCAGGTGCCGTCGGGCTGCACGAGGTTGCCGGAGAAGCCCTGGACGGGCTGGGCCTCGAAGGGCACCGCCACGCCGTTGGCGCTGGCGATGAGCGTCCCGCTGGGCACGCGCTCGCCGAACGTGGCGGCGGGCAGGACGTGGCGCTCGAGCAGGCGGGCGGACTGGGCGGGGGTGTCGCGGTCCCAGCGGTCGCGGCCGGCCTCGGCCGGGACGGCCAGGACGGCGGCGGCGGTGGCGCCGGCGAGCGTGGCGCCGGCGAGGGCGAGGGCGGTGGAGCGGCGCGGTCGGGGGGTCACGGGCGGCGACGCTAGGGCAGCGGCCCGCACCGCCGGTGGGCCGCCGGGCGGACGCGGGGTGAACGCTGCGCACCCGGGCGGTGACCCTCGCCCGGCGCGTGTCGGGGCCGCGCGGCAGGATGGGCCCGTGAGCCAGAGCGCCGAGAGCACCGCCGGGGACCTGCCGGGGGCGGACGTGCCCGCCGCCGCGCGGCACCGCTGGGAGGAGCTGGTCCAGCGGATCGAGGCGGCCCGCTTCGCCTACTACGTACGCGACGCCTCGCCGCTGAGCGACGCGGAGTACGACGGGCTGGAGCGCGAGCTGCGCGCGCTGGAGGACGAGCACCCGGCGCTGCGCACCCCGGACTCCCCGACGCAGACGGTCGGCGGGACGTTCTCCACCGAGTTCACCGCGGTGGACCACCCCGAGCGGATGCTCAGCCTGGACAACGCCTTCTCCACCGACGAGCTCGCCGCCTGGGCGGCGCGGGTGGAGAAGGAGGTCGGTGCCGGCGCGCGGTACCTGTGCGAGCCGAAGATCGACGGCCTGGCCGTCGACCTGGTGTACGAGGACGGGAACCTCGTGCGCGGCGTCACCCGCGGCGACGGGCGCACCGGCGAGGACGTCACCCTGAACGTGCGCACGATCTCCGACGTCCCGCAGCGCCTCGCGGGCGAGGATCTGCCGGAGTTCCTGGAGGTGCGCGGGGAGGTCTTCTTCCACGTCGCGGCGTTCGAGGAGCTCAACGCCCGCGTCATGGACGCCGGCAAGCCGCCGTTCGCCAACCCGCGCAACGCCGCGGCCGGCTCGCTGCGGCAGAAGGACCCGCGCGTGACCGCCTCGCGCCCCCTGCGCCTGCTCGTGCACGGCATCGGCGCGCGCCGCGGCATGGAGAACGCCACCCAGTCCGAGGCGTACGCCAGGCTCGCCTCCTGGGGGCTGCCGACGTCCCCGCGGGCGAAGGTCGTCGACACCCTGCCCGAGGTCGCCGAGTACGTGCGCTACTACGGCGAGCACCGCCACGACGTGGAGCACGAGATCGACGGCGTCGTCGTCAAGGTCGACCAGGTGCCGCTGCAGCGGCGCCTGGGCGCCACCTCGCGCGCGCCGCGCTGGGCCATCGCCTTCAAGTACCCGCCGGAGGAGGTGACCACGAAGCTGCACGACATCCGCGTCAACGTCGGGCGCACCGGCCGCGTCACCCCGTTCGCGTTCCTCGAACCCGTCAAGGTCGCCGGGTCCACCGTGCAGCTGTCCACGCTGCACAACGCCGACGAGGTCAAGCGCAAGGGCGTGCTCATCGGCGACACCGTCGTGGTGCGCAAGGCCGGCGACGTCATCCCCGAGGTCGTGGGCCCCGTGGTGGACCTGCGCACCGGCGACGAGCGCGAGTTCGTCTTCCCCACCGAGTGCCCCGAGTGCGGCACGGCGCTGCGCCGCGAGCGCGCCGACGACGTCGACATCCGCTGCCCCAACGCGCGCAGCTGCCCCGCCCAGGTGCGCGAGCGCATCTTCCACGTCGCCGGCCGGGGTTCCTTCGACGTCGAGGCGCTGGGCTACGAGGCGGCCACCGCGCTGCCGCAGGCGGGCGTGGTCACCGACGAGGGCGACCTGTTCGACCTCACCGAGGAGGACCTGCTGCGGGTGCCGCTGTTCACGAACAAGAACGGCACCCTGTCGGCCAACGGGCGCCGGCTGCTGGCGAACCTGGAGGCGGCGAAGTCGCAGCCGTTGTGGCGGGTGCTGGTGGGGCTGTCCGTCCGGCACGTCGGTCCCACCGCCGCGCGGGCCCTGGCGGGCCGGTTCGGCTCGTTCGAGGCGATCGAGGCCGCCTCGCTGGAGGAGCTCGCCGCCACCGAGGGCGTCGGGCCCACCATCGCCGAGGCGGTGCGCGAGTGGCTGGAGGTGGACTGGCACCGCGCCGTGGTCGACAAGTGGCGCCGCGCCGGCGTGCGCATGGAGGACGAGCGCGACGAGTCCACCCCGCGCACGCTGGAGGGCCTGACCGTCGTCGTCACCGGGTCGCTGTCGGGGTTCACCCGCGACGAGGCCAAGGAGGCGGTCCTGGCCCGCGGCGGGAAGGCCAGCGCCAGCGTGTCGAAGAAGACGAGCTTCGTCGTCGTCGGCGACGCGCCCGGCTCCAAGGCGGACAAGGCCGAGCAGCTGGGCGTGCGCGTCCTCGACGAGGACGGTTTCCGCGCGCTGCTGGACGGCGGCCCCGAGGCGGTCGCCGAGGACGCCCCCGAGGACGCGGACGGCGCGGACGGCGCGCAGGACCCGGACGGCGCGCACGACCCGGACGGCGCGGGGGTCGCGGGGGGCGCGTCGGCGGGCTGAGCCGGTTCAGCGGCGCAGCACGAGCACGCAGCACTTCGCGCCGCCACCGCCGCGCAGCAGCTCCGAGAGGTCCACGGGCACGGGCACGTACCCGCGCTGTTCGAGCTGCTGCGCGTAGCGCTGCGCGCGCGGGGAGAGCACGACGTGGCGCCCGTCGCTGACGGCGTTCATGCCCAGCACCCGCGCGGTGTCCTCGTCGGTGCGCAGCGCCTGCGGGAACAGCTCCTGCAGCACCTGCCGCGAGGCCTCGTCGAAGGCGCCGGGGAAGTACGCCACGTCCGGGTGCGCGGGGTCGTCGTCCAGCACGGTCAGGGCGGTGTCCAGGTGGTAGAAGCGCGGGTCCACCAGCCGCAGCGACGTCACCGGCCGGCCCAGCACCTCCTCGACCTCGCGGTGCGCGGCGGGCTCGGTGCGGAACCCGTACCCGCCCAGCAGGTGCTCGCCCACGACGAGCAGGTCGCCCTCGCCCTCGTTGACGTGCGCGGGGCGGTGCACCGGTCCCAGGCCGTGCTCCTCCAGCCAGCGCGCGTACGCCTCGGCCTCCCCGCCGCGCTCGGGGTGGGCGAAGCGCACCCCCACCGAGCCCTGCGCCGCGACCAGCGCGCCGTTGGCGGCGTAGACCATGTCGGGCAGGCCGGGCACGGCCGGCACCACGTCCACCTCGTGGCCCAGCCGCTGCAGCTCGGCGCGCAGCCGCTCCCACTGCGCCAGCGCGCGGGCGGGGTCCACGGGCGTGGCCGCGTCCATCCACGGGTTGATTTCGTAGGAGACGGTGAAGTGCTCGGGGCGGCACATCAGCAGGTGCAGCCGGCGCGCGAGGCGCTCGGTGCGCCGCGCGGGGGAGGTCGTCGTCACGCGCTCGACCGTACGAGCCGGGACCGGCGGCGGCGCGGCGACCCGTGCGACCCGTGCGACCCGCGCCGGGGTGGCGCCGGGAGCCCATCGGTGATCGGGTGGTGGGTCGGGCAGCCGGGCCCCGGGACGGGAGGGGCGCAGTGGTGGTCGGCCAGGACGGGGCACCGGGTGGTGGGCGGCTCGCGCCCCTGCCCGCGCCGGACTACCGGCGGGTCTTCGACGAGACCCCGGCGCCGCTGCTGCTGCTGACGCCGGACCTCGTCATCGTGCACGCCAACCGCGCCCGGCTGGAGGCCACCGCCACCGTGCTGGAGGAGCAGGTGGGCCGGCACCTGTTCGAGGTCTTCCCCGTGAACCCCGACGACCCCGGCGCCGACGGCCTGCGCAACCTGCGCGCCTCGCTGGAGCTGACGCGCGAGAGCCGGCGCCCGCAGACGATGGCGCTGCAGAAGTACGACATCCCCGTGCCCGGGGGCGGTTTCGAGGAGCGCTTCTGGAGCCCGCGCAACGTGCCGCTGCTCGACGACGACGGCGAGGTGGTGCTGCTGCTGCACCGCTCCGACGACATCACCGACTACGTCCGCGACCGCGAGGCGGCCCGGCGGGCGGTGGCCGAGGGGCGCCAGTGGTCCGAGCGCGTGCAGCAGGTGGAGTCCGACCTGTTCGAGCGCACCCGCGAGCTGGAGGAGCTCAACGCGCAGCTGCGCCGCTCCGGCGAGCGCGAGCGGCGCACCGCCCGGCGCCTGGAGGGCCTGGCCGAGGCCGCCTCCGGGCTGGCCGCGGCCCAGGACCTGCCGGACCTGCTGCGCCGGCTGGGGCGGCACGCCCGCGCCGCCACCGGCGCCGACGTCGTCGTGGTGGCGCTGCGCGACGAGGACGAGCTGCACCTGACGTTCCTGGCGGAGGAGAGCGCGGCGGAGGACCCCGCGGCGGGCGGGTCCGCGGCGGGCGGGTCCGCGGCGGGCGCGGCGCGGGACGAGCCGCCCTCGGCCCGCCTGCCCCTGGGCGCCGACGTGCCCGTCGCCGCCGCCGCGCGCGGGCGCACGGTGCTGCTGCCCGAGGGGTGCGAGCACGCCGCCGCCGTCCCGCTGCCCCGTGCGCAGGGCCTGCCGGCGTGGGCGGCCCTGCCGCTGTCCACCGGCGGGGGCGCCCTGCTCGGCTCGCTGGCCGTCGGCTGGGCGGTGCCGCAGGCGCTGGAGGAGGAGGAGGTGCGGCTGCTGCGGGCCTTCGCCGCCCAGTGCGCCCAGGCCCTGGAGCGGGTGCGGCGGCTGGCCGAGGAGCGACGCCGGGCGCGCGCGGCGCGCTCCCTGGCCGAGACCCTGCAGCGCTCGCTGCTGACCGAGCCGCCGCAGCCGGACCACCTGCGCCTGGCGGTGCGCTACCTGCCCGCGGCGCAGGAGGCGCAGGTGGGCGGGGACTGGTACGACGCCTTCCTCACCCGCGACGGCTCGACCACCCTCGTCATCGGCGACGTCACCGGCCACGACAGGGCGGCGGCCGCTGAGATGGGGCAGTTGCGCGGGGTGCTGCGCGGTGTCGCCCAGGCCGTGACCGGCTCGCCGGGGAAGGTCATGAGCACCTTCGACCGGGCCCTGCAGCAGCTGGGGGTGACGACCCTGGCCACCGCCGTCCTCGCGCGCGTGGAGCAGACCCCGGCGGAGCGGGTCGCGGGGCTGCGCACGCTGCGCTGGACCAACGCCGGGCACCCCCCGCCGCTGCTGCTCGAACCCGGCCGCGCGCCGCGGTTCCTGCACGCCCCCGCCGACGTCCTGCTGGGCCTGGCCCCCGAGGCCGAGCGTGGCGACCACGCCGAGCCGCTGGTGCCGGGCGCGACGGTCCTGCTGTACACCGACGGGCTCGTCGAGCGGCGCGACGAGGTCCTCGACACCGGCCTGGAGCGGCTGGCGCGGGCGGCCGCGGAGCTGGTGCACCTGCCGCTGGAGGAGTTCGTCGACGCCCTGCTCGAGCGCGCCGTGCCCGAGCCGGGCGACGACGTGGCCGTGGTGGCGCTGCGGGCCCACCCCGAGGACCGCCCGGCACCGCGGGGGCGGCGGTGAGCGCGGCGCCGGCACCGCCGCCGCCCGGCTCGACGCTGCGGGTGGCGAGCCGGGCGCGCTCGCGCGCGGTGCTGCTCGTGCGCCGCGCCGCGGTGGTCGTCCTGCTCGCCGTGGTGCTCGCCGGGGCGGCCGGGCTGTTCGGGGTGCGCAGCGCCACGGCCACCGCCTCCGGCGGCGGCTACGAGCTGCGGCTGACGTACCCGCGCACCGCGCGCGCCGGGCTGGACGCCCCCTGGCAGCTGCGCGTGCGCGCCGAGCGCGGTTTCGGCGACTCCGTCGTCGTGGCCGTCACGGCCGACTACTTCGACGTGTGGGAGCAGCAGGGCTGGGTGCCGGCCGCCGCGAGCGAGACCGCCGACGGCGAGTGGTACCTGCTGACCTTCGACCCGCCGCCGGGCGACGTCTTCGAGCTCACCTTCGACGGGTACCTGCAGCCGGGCAGCCAGCTCGGCCGCGACGGGCGCGTCGCGATCGTCGTCGACGGCCGCCGCGCGGTGGAGGTCCCGTTCTCCACCTGGCTCGCGCCGTGACCCGCCCACCCCGTGAAGGAGGTCCGCCGTGGAGATCGTCGTCCGCGCCGTCCTGGTGTTCTTCTTCCTGTGGGGCATCACCCGCCTCACGGGCCGCTCCTCGCTGGGCGAGCTGAGCGCCTTCCAGCTCATCCTCTACACCGCCATGGGCGACCTGGCGCAGCAGGCGGTCACGCAGCAGGACTTCTCGCTGACCTCCGTGGTGCTCACCATCGGCACCTTCACGCTCCTCACGCTGGCCCTGTCGTGGGTCCAGGTGCGCTTCCCGCGCTCGCGGCCGGTGGTCCACGGCCGTCCCGTCGTCGTCGTGCGCGACGGCGAGCCGGACCTCGCGGTCCTGAGCGAGGAGCGCATGTCGCTGGACGACCTGCTGGCCAGCGCCCGCCAGCAGGGCATCCGCCGCCTGTCCGGGGTCGAGCTGGCGGTGCTGGAGACCGACGGCGACGTGTCGTTCTTCTCCGCCCTCGACGACGACGGCGGGGAGGACGGTGCCGCGCGGGACGCCGGGCCCGTCGGCTGAGCGGCGCGCCGCTCGGCCGGCGGGCCCGGGACCGCGGTCCTCAGCCCTTGACGGAGCCGGCCAGCAGCCCGCGCACGAAGAAGCGCTGCAGGCCCAGGAACACCGCCACCGGCACGGCCATGGCGATGAAGGCGCCCGGCGCCAGCAGGAACCACGCGTTGCCGCGGGTGCCGGCCAGGTCGGCGATCGCCGACGTCAGCGGCGTCGCGCCGCCGCCGGCGAACGTCAGGGCCACGAGCAGGTCGTTCCACACCCACAGGAACTGGAACACCGCGAACGCCGCGATCGCCGGGACGAGCAGCGGCAGCAGCACCCGGAAGAAGATCGTCACGTGCCCGGCGCCGTCCATGCGCGCGGCCTCCACCAGCGAGGCGGGCACGTCCTTCATGAAGTTGTGCAGCAGGAAGATCGCCAGCGGCAGGCCGAACATCGTGTGCGAGAGCCACACCGTCCAGAAGGACCCCGCGATGCCGACGTCCACGTACAGCCGCAGCAGCGGGATGAGGGTGACCTGCAGGGGGACCACCTGCAGCGCGAAGACGGTCACGAAGAGGACCTCGCGGCCCCGGAAGGGGATCCACGCGAAGGCGTAGGCCGCCAGCAGCGCCAGGGTGATGGGGATGAGCACGGCCGGGATCGTGATGACGAAGGTGTTGACGAAGCTCTCGCCGAGCCCGGTGTCCAGCGCCGAGGTGTAGTTGTAGCCGGTGAACAGCGGCCTGGTGAAGGCGTTCCACCAGCCGTCGGCCTGGATGTCGTTCTGCACCCGCAGGCTGGTCACGAACAGCCCCAGGGTGGGGATCGTCCACAGCACGGCGATGAGCAGCGCGATGACGGAGGCGGCCGGCGAGCTGAGGCGGTTCTTGGCGGCCACCGCCCGCTTCTCCGCGCGCGTCAGCCGGCGCGGGGCCGGCTCGACCTGCGCGGTGCCCGTCGTGACGGTCCGCGTGGTGTCGGTCTGCCCGCTCACCGGACCTCCTCCGCCATGCGCAGCTGCCGCACGTTGTAGACGATGATCGGGACGACGAGGACGAAGAGCAGGACGGCCAGCGAGGCGCCGAGGCCCTCGTTGAACTGCCGGAAGGCCTGCGAGTAGAACTCGCTGGCCACCACCGCCGTGCCGAACTGCCCGCCCGTCATGACGTAGACGAGGTCGAAGACCTTCAGCGTGCCGATGGCGACGGTGGTCAGCACCACGACCAGCGCCGGCCGGATGCTGGGCACGGTCACCGAGCGGAACATCTGGAAGGCGCTGGCGCCGTCGAGGCGGGCCGCCTCGACGATGTCGTCGGAGATCGCCTTGATGGAGGCCGACAGCACCGTCATCGCGAAGCCGGCGTTGATCCAGACCATGACGACGATGATGAACAGCGTGTTCCACGGCGAGGTGAGCAGGAACTGGTACGGCTCCAGGCCCAGCCACACGAGGAGCTGGTTGAGCAGGCCGATCTGCTCGATGCCCGGCTGGTCGGGGCGGTACTCGTACACGAAGCGCCAGATCAGGCCGGCCGCGACGCCCGAGATCGCCATGGGCAGAAAGATGAGCGCCTTGGCCAGCGCCTCGAACCGGGTGCGGTCGACCAGGTAGGCGTAGACCAGGCCGAAGGCGGTGGAGACCAGCGGCACCAGCACCACCCACAGCACGGTGTTGCGCAGCACCAGCTGCAGGCCGTCGGTGGTGAAGACCTGCCGGTAGTTGTCCAGCCGCACGAAGCTCGCGCCGTCGGGCGACCTCAGCGACAGCCACAGCGTGTTCAGGGCGGGGTAGACCAGGCCGACGCCCACGAGCAGCAGGGCCGGTCCGACGAAGCCGGCGACCACGACCCAGGTGGGGACCCGCTTGGGGCGGTCGACGGCGAAGAGGATGAGCGCCATCACCGCCGCGAAGGCGACGACGGCGAAGAGCATGAGGGCGAGCTTGTGGGCGGTGCTGTCGGCGTCGAGCAGCCAGTCCACCGGGGACCTCCTCGTCGAGGTGGGGGCGTGGCGGGGGAGGGGGCGGGGGCCGGGCACCGCCGCGCGGTGCCCGGCCCGTGCGCCGCGGTCAGCGCGGCCAGGCGGCCTCGATGTTGTCGAGCGTCGTCCGCGTGTCCTGGCCGTTGGCGATCCACGCCGTCAGCTCGCGCCACTCCGCCGCCGCACCGACCGCGGCGGGCATGAGGTCGGAGGCGTCGAAGCGGAAGGTGACGGACTCGTCCTGCAGCTGCTCGGCCGCCAGGCGGTCGATCGGGCTGGCGAGGTTCTCCACGTCCAGGCCGGTGTTGGCGCTCAGCCAGCCGGGACCGCTGGCCTGCGCCTTGAGGTTGGCCCACTCGGCGGTGGAGAGGTAGTACTGCAGCGCCTGCACCTCGGGGCGGTCGTCGAACGCGGCGACGAACTCACCGCCGCCGAGGACCGCCTGCCCGACCTCGGAGCCGATCGTGGGGAAGGGGAAGGCGAAGACGTCGCCGTCCTCGCCCACCTCGGTGCCCGTGGGCCAGTTGGCCTGGTAGAACGACGCCTGCCGGTGCAGCCAGCAGTTGCCCTGGGTGATCGGCACGCCGGCGTCCTGGAACGTCGTGGTGGCGATGGAGGACACGTCGCCGAAGCCGCCGTTGACGTAGGCGGGGTTGCGCAGGATCGAGCCGACGCGGTCCAGCGCCGCCACGATGCGCGGGTCGTTGAAGGGGATCTCATGCGCGATCCACTGGTCGTACACCTCGGGGCCGGACTCGCGCAGGACGACGTCCTCCAGCCAGTCGGTGGCCGGCCAGCCGGTCGCCTCGGCCGAGCCGATGCCGGCGCACCACGGCTTGACGTCGGGGTCGTCCTGCACCATCCGGTCGGTCAGGGCGATCATCTCGTCCCACGTCTGCGGGACTTCGTAGCCGGCCTCGGCGAACGCCGAGGGCGAGTACCACACGAACGACTTCGTGTTCGCCCCCAGCGGCGCGGCGTAGAACGTGCCGTCCACCGAGCCGTACTCGCGCCAGGCCTCGCTCCAGTTCTCGTCGACGTTGTCCGCCACGGCCTGCGGCGGCGCGACCACCTGGCCGGTGGAGACCATCTGGGCCAGCAGGCCCGGTTGCGGCAGGAAGGCGATGTCGGGGGCGTTGCCGCTCTGCACGCGCACCGGCAGCTGCGCCTCGAACTGGCGCGAGCCGTTGTAGTTCACCGCGATGCCGGTGCACTCGGTGAAGGGCGCGAAGGTGTCGATGAACGGCTGGTCCTCGGGCGTGACGATCGAGGTGTAGATCTCCACCTCGGTGCCGTCGAGGTCGGAGCCGAACTGCTCGAACTGCGCGCAGTCGATCTCGCTGCTGGTCACGTCGGTGCCGCCGCCGGCGCCCTCGTCGACGCCGGCCTCCTCGGCCGTGGCGCAGCCGTTGACGGCGATCACCAGCCCCAGGCCGCCGGCCAGCAGCGCCAGGCGGCGGGCGCGGGTCAGGACGGTCATCAGTGCTCTCCTCTCGAGCGCGGCTCCGTTGCCGCGCTTGACCGGGCCATTCTGGACCACCGCCCGCGCCGCCGCACCGGTGGGTGCGGTCACGAGTCGGGAACGGCGGGCGCGGCGCGCACCGCGGGCGGGTGCGACGAGCGGCCGATGCGCCCGGCCGCCGCGCGCGGGGACACTGCGCCGGTGAGCACGCCTGAACGCCCCCCGGCCGGCGCCGCCGGTCCCAACGGCCCCACCGGCCCCGCCAGCTCCGGGAGCCCCGCCGGTCCCGCCGGTCCCGCCGGCGCGCCCGCCACCGCGCCCGAGGTCCTGCCGCTGCGCGAGGCCGCCCGCCTGCTCCTGCCGCACCTGCGCCCGCACCGGCGCGCGATCGGCGCCGCGGTCGTGCTCTCGCTGGTGGGCGCGCTGACCGCGCTGGCGCAGCCGCTGGGGGTGGCCGCGGTGGTGCGGGTCGTGCAGGACGGCTCGCCCGTGGCGCCGGTGGCCTCCCTGCTGGTGGCCGTGGTGCTCCTGGGCGCGCTCACCGACGGCGTGCGCCAGTACCTGCTCGAGCGCGCCGGGGCCGGGGTGGTGCTGGCCGTGCGCACCTCGCTGGTCTCGCGGCTGGCGCACCTGACCGTCGCCGCGCGCGACGCGCGCACCTCCGGGGACCTGCTCTCGCGCGTCTCCGGCGACACCACGGCCCTGTCCGCGGTGGTCACCTCCGGCCTGTTCGACCTCGTGGCCACGGTCCTGACGTTCCTGGGCGCGCTGGTGCTCATGGCCCGCCTCGACGCGGTGCTGCTGGCGGTGACGCTGGCGGCGATCGCGGTGGCCGGCACGGCGATCGCGCTGGCCTCCAGCAGGCTGGGCCGCCTGACGCTGGCCACCCAGGCGGAGGTGGGCGCGATGAGCTCGGCGGTCGGGCGGGTCCTGGGGGCGCTGCGCACCCTGCGCGCGGCCGGGGCCACCGAGCGCGAGCTGGCCGGCGTGGTCGCCGCCGCCGGTCGCGCCCGCGACGCGGCGGTGCGCGCCTCGCGGGTGCGCGCGCTGCTGGGACCGGCGATGCAGGTGGCCGTGCAGGGCGCGTTCGTCGTCGTGCTGGGCTTCGGCGGCGCGCGCGTGGCCTCCGGCGCCACGGGCGTGGCCGAGCTCGTCGGCTTCGTGCTGCTGCTGTTCACCCTCGTGGCGCCGCTGGGCCAGCTGGTGCAGACCTGGACCGTCGTGCAGGCCGGCGTGGCGGCGCTGACCCGCGTCGACGAGGTGCTGCGCCTGCCCGTCGAGCGCGACGAGCCGCGCACCCCCGCACCCGCTGCGCCCGTCGCCGTGCCCGCCGCTGCCGTGCCCGCGCCCCGGCCGGGCGCGGCGCCGCTGCTGGAGTTCGCCGACGTCGCCTTCTCCTACCCGGACGGCACCGCGGCCCTGCGGGGGGTGAGCTTCGCGGTGCCGCGCGGCACCCGCACCGCGCTGGTGGGCCCCTCCGGCGCCGGCAAGTCCACGCTGCTCGGCCTCGTCGAGCGCTTCCACGAGGTCGACGCCGGCAGCGTGCGCCTGGGCGGGGTGGACGTGCGCGACCTGCCGCTGCCGGCGCTGCGCGCCCGCCTGGGCTACGTCGAGCAGGACGCCCCCGTCCTGGCCGGCACCCTGCGCGAGAACCTCGTCCTGGGCGCGCCGGGCGCCGGCGACGAGGAGGTCCTGGCCGTGCTCGACGCCGTCGGGCTGCGCGAGCTGGCCGAGCGCGGCCCCGGCCTGGACGCCGAGGTCGGCGAGCGCGGCGTGCTGCTCTCCGGCGGGCAGCGCCAGCGCCTGGCCATCGCCCGCACCCTGCTGGCGCCGGGGGAGCTGCTGCTGCTCGACGAGCCCACCGCCAGCCTGGACGCGCGCAACGAGGCGCTGCTGCGCGAGGCGCTGGCCGCCGCCGCCGACCGGCGCACCCTCGTCGTCGTCGCGCACCGGCTCTCCACCGTCGTCGACTCCGACCAGATCGTCGTGCTGGAGGAGGGGCGCGCCACCGCCGCCGGCACCCACGCGCAGCTGCTGGAGCGCTCCCCGCTGTACCGCGAGCTCGCCGCCACGCAGCTGCTCGTGGGGCCCGCCTAGACTGACCGACCGTGTCCGCGATATCCCGTCCCGAGGTCGAGCACCTCGCGCGCCTGGCGCGCATCGACATGACCGACGAGGAGCTGGACCGCATGGCCGGCCAGCTCGGGGCGGTGCTCGACGCCGTGCAGCAGGTCGCCGCCGCGGTGGGCGACGACGTGCCGGCGACCTCGCACCCCGTGCCCCTGACCAACGTCACCCGGCCCGACGTCGTGCGGCCCGGGCTGAGCGCCGAGGAGGCGCTCGCGGGCGCCCCCGAGTCCGAGGACGGGCGCTTCCGCGTCCCGCAGATCCTGGAGGAGGACGCGTGAGCGGCGTCGCCGAGCTGGTCCACTGGGACGCCGCGCGCCTGTCGGAGGCCCTGCGCGCGCGCGTCGTCTCCTCCGAGGAGGTCGTGCGCGCCCACCTGGAGCGCATCGAGGCCGTCGACGGGCCCACCTCCGGGCCCAACCCCGACGGGGTGCACGCCTTCCTGCACGTCGACGCGGAGGGGGCGCTCGCGCGCGCCCGGCAGGTCGACGCCGACCGCGCCGCCGGTGCGGTGCTCGGCCCGCTGGCCGGGGTGCCCATCGGCGTCAAGGACGTGCTGACGACGCGCGGCATGCCCACCACGTGCGGCTCGCGCATGCTCGAGGGCTGGGTGCCCCCGTACGACGCCACGGTGGTGCGCGAGCTGCACGCCGCCGGGCTGGTGGTGCTGGGCAAGACGAACATGGACGAGTTCGCGATGGGCTCGACCACCGAGCACTCCGCGTTCGGCCCCACCCGCAACCCCTGGGACCCCACCCGCGTGCCCGGCGGCTCCGGCGGCGGCTCGGCCGCGGCGCTGGCCGCCTTCGAGGCGCCCCTGACGGTCGGCTCGGACACCGGCGGCTCCATCCGCCAGCCGGCCGCCCTGACCGGCACCGTCGGCGTCAAGCCCACCTACGGCGGCGTCTCGCGCTACGGCCTGGTGGCGCTGGCCAGCTCGCTGGACCAGGCCGGGCCGTGCGCGCGCACGGTGCTGGACACCGCGCTGCTGCACGCCGTCATCGGCGGGCACGACCCGTACGACTCCACCTCGATCCCCGCGCCCGTGCCCGACGTGGTCGGCGCCGCGCGCGCCGGCGCCACCGGCGACCTGGGCGGCGTGCGGGTGGGCGTCGTGCACGAGCTGTCCGGCGAGGGCTACGAGCCCGGCGTCCTGGCCCGCTTCGGCGAGGCCCTGGACGAGCTGCGCGCCGCCGGCGCGGAGGTCGTCGAGCTGAGCCTGCCCAACCTCGTGCACGCGCTGGCCGCGTACTACCTCATCCTGCCCAGCGAGGCGTCGAGCAACCTGGCCAAGTACGACGGCATGCGCTACGGCCTGCGGGTGACGCCCGAGGGCTCGGGCGTGACCGCCGAGCAGGTCATGCGCGCCACGCGCGCGGCCGGCTTCGGCGACGAGGCCAAGCGGCGGATCGTCCTGGGCACCTACGCGCTGTCGGCGGGCTACTACGACGCCTACTACGGCAGCGCGCAGAAGGTGCGCACCCTCGTGCAGCGCGACTTCGCCGCCGCGTTCGCGCAGGTGGACGTGCTGGTCTCCCCGACGGCGCCGACCGTGGCGTACCGGCTGGGGGAGAAGCTGGACGACCCGCTGGCGATGTACGCCGGCGACGTGGCCACCATCCCGGCCAACCTCGCGGGCATCCCCGGCATGTCGCTGCCGGTGGGCCTGTCCGACGGGCTGCCGGTGGGGCTGCAGGTGCTGGCCCCGCAGCAGGCCGACGACCGGCTGTACCGGGTGGGCGCCGCCCTGGAGGCGCGGCTGGACGCGAGGCGGGGCGGTCCGTTCCTCGCGCAGGTCCCGGAGTGGAAGGGGGTGTCGGCGTGAGCGCCACGAGCGTGGACCTCGTCGACTACGACGAGGCCGTCGCGCAGTTCGACCCGGTGCTGGGCCTGGAGGTCCACGTCGAGCTGTCGACGGTGACGAAGATGTTCTCCGCGGCCCCGACGGAGTTCGGCGCGCCGCCGAACACGCAGGTGGACCCGGTCTCGCTGGGCCTGCCCGGCGCGCTGCCCGTGCTCAACGCCAAGGCGCTGGAGTCGGCGGTGCGCATCGGCCTGGCGCTGAACTGCTCCATCGCGCGCAGCTGCCGGTTCGCCCGGAAGAACTACTTCTACCCGGACATGCCGAAGAACTTCCAGACGTCGCAGTACGACGAGCCGATCGCGTTCGACGGCTGGCTGGACGTCGACGTGCCCGCCAGCGAGGACGGCTCGAAGCCGGCCTTCACCTACCGGGTGCTCATCGAGCGCGCCCACATGGAGGAGGACACCGGCAAGTCGCTGCACGTGGGCGGCTCCACCGGGCGCATCCACGGCGCGGAGTACTCCCTGGTGGACTACAACCGCGCCGGCATCCCGCTCATCGAGATCGTCACCCGGCCCCTGACCGGCACCGGTGACCGCGCCCCGGACGTCGCGCGCGCCTACGTCGCGGCGCTGCGCGACCTGCTGCGCGCGCTGGACGTCTCGGACGTGAAGATGGAGCAGGGCTCGCTGCGCTGCGACGTGAACCTCTCGCTGCGCCCCTCGCCCGACGCGCCCCTGGGCACCCGCTCGGAGACGAAGAACGTCAACTCGCTGCGCTCGGTGGAGCGGGCCGTGCGCTACGAGGTCAGCCGGCACGCCGCCGTGCTGCGCTCGGGGGCGAAGGTGGTGCAGGAGACGCGGCACTGGCACGAGGACACGGGCCTGACGACCCCGGGCCGGGAGAAGTCCGACGCGGAGGACTACCGCTACTTCCCCGAGCCGGACCTGGTGCCGATCGTGCCGGACCCGGCGTGGGTGGAGCAGCTGCGCGCCACGCTGCCCGAGCCGCCGGCGCAGCGGCGCAAGCGGCTGCAGGCGCAGTGGGGCTTCTCGGACCTGGAGATGCGCGACACCGTCAACGCCGGTGCCGTGGACCTGGTCGAGGCCACCGTCGCCGCCGGCGCCTCGCCGGCCGGGGCCCGCAAGTGGTGGACGGGGGAGCTGTCGCGGCGCGCCAACGCCGAGGGCGTGGAGCTGGGCGCGGTGGGCGTCGGCCCGGCGCAGGTCGCCGAGCTGCAGGCGCTCGTCGAGGCCGGCACCCTCACCGACCGCCTGGCGCGCGAGGCGCTGGAGGGCGTGCTCGCCGGTGAGGGCAGCGCGGCCGAGGTCGTCGAGGCGCGCGGGCTGGCCGTCGTCTCCGACGAGTCCGCGCTCGTGGCCGCGGTCGACGCCGCGATCGCCGCGAACCCCGGGGTGGTGGAGAAGATCCGCGGCGGCAAGGCGCAGGCCGCCGGCGCCCTCATCGGCGCGGTGATGAAGGAGATGCGCGGCAAGGCCGACGCCGCGCGCGTGCGCGAGCTGGTCGTCGAGCGCGTCGGCGGCTGAGCTCCCGCCCCGCGCACCCGCGGCGCCGGTCCCACACCCGCGGGACCGGCGCCGCGGCGCGTCCGGGGTGCGCACCCGGCACGCACCGGGTGCCGATCCGCTGCGCGCCGGGTGCGGATCCGCCGCGTGCCGGGTGTGCACGCTGCGTGCATGCTCCTGCACCCCCTGTCCTCAGCGTCCTCTCAGCGTCGCCGTGCCAGCCTGCGGCTGCGACCCGGGCGGGGACCCGGGCGCGAGCACGGACCAGGGGGACGCGTGACGCTCGTCGACGAGGGCAGGTCCGGTCAGCGCGGCGGCGCGACCGGTGCGGGCAGCAGGGCCTTCCGGCCCGACGTGGAGGGGCTGCGGGCCGTGGCCATCGGCCTGGTGCTCCTCTTCCAGGCGGGCGTGCCGTCCTTCGGCGCCGGCCTGATCGGCGTGGACGTCTTCTTCGTCATCTCCGGCTTCCTCATCACCGGGCTGCTGGTGCGCGAGGCCGAGCGCACCGGGCGCGTCTCGCTGCGCGACTTCTACGCCCGCCGCGCCCGGCGCATCCTGCCCAGCGCCGCCTTCGTGCTGCTGGTCACCCTGGTCGGCTCCGTGCTGCTGCTGCCCGAGCGCACCTCCGCGATCGCCCGCGACGTCGTGGCCGCCGGGGCGCAGGTGGCGAACTGGTGGATGCTCTCCTTCGACGTGCACGCCCTGGACCCGGTGGCCGAGCACAGCCCCGTCAAGCACTACTGGTCGCTGGCGGTGGAGGAGCAGTTCTACGTCGTGTGGCCGCTGCTCGTGCTGCTCGTGGCGCGGCGGGCGCGGCGCGAGCCGGGTGCGCTGCGCCGCCGGCTGGCCGTGGCGCTGGGCGTGCTCAGCGCCGTCTCGCTGGTCGCCTCCGTGGTGATCACCTCGCAGGCCGGCCTGTTCGGCTACCTCAGCACGATCACCCGTGCGTGGCAGTTCGGCGTCGGCGGCCTGCTGGCGCTGGCCACCCCCTGGCTGGCCGCCCGCTGCCGCGAGGGGCGCGCGGCGAGCCGGCTGCGCGCGGCCGGCTGGGCCGGTGCGCTCGTGCTGGGCCTGAGCGCGGGCCTGGCCACCCGCTTCCCCTACCCGGGCGCCGTCGCGCTGGTGCCCACCCTGGCCGCGGCGGCCGTCATCGCCGCCGGCACCGCGGGCGTGGCGCGCGGCTCGGTGGCGCAGGTGCTCTCGTGGCCGCTGGTGCGCACCTGCGGGCGCCTGTCGTACGTCTGGTACCTCTGGCACGTCCCGGCGGTCGTGCTGGCCGTGCAGGTCCTCGGCGCCCGGCACTGGGCGGTGCTGCTGGCCGTGGAGCTGCTGGCCGTCGTGCCCGCCGCGCTGACCGCCCGGTTCGTGGAGCGGCCGCTGCGCTTCTCCCCGCTCGTGGCGGCCTCGCCGCGCCGCGGGCTGCTGCTCGGCGCCGTCACCACCGCGGTCGTCGTGGGCAGCGGCCTGGCCCTGGCCTGAGCCGCCGGACCGAGCCGCATACTCTCTGTGCCGTGGTGACGACGCGTCGTGGATCCTGCCGCGGGCGGGTGGCGCGGTGAAGGTGCTCGTCGTCGAGGACGAGGTCGCCCTGGCCACCACGCTGCGCCGCGGCCTGGAGGGCGAGGGCTTCAGCGTGGAACTGGCCCACGACGGGCGCGAGGGCCTGTGGCGGGCGGTGGAGTTCGGCTACGACGTCGTCGTGCTGGACCTGATGCTGCCCGTGCTCAGCGGCTACGAGGTGTGCCGCCGCCTGCGCGCGGCCGGCGTGTGGACGCCGGTGCTCGTGCTCAGCGCCAAGGACGGCGAGTACGACGAGGTCGACGCGCTGGACCTGGGCGCCGACGACTTCCTCGCCAAGCCGTTCTCCTTCCCCGTCCTGGTCGCGCACCTGCACGCCCTGGTGCGCCGCGGCGCGCCGGAGCGGCCCGTGGAGCTGAGCGCCGGGGACCTGCGGCTGGACCCCACCACGCACCGGGTGCACCGCGGGTCCACGCAGCTGACGCTGACCGCCCGGGAGTTCGCGCTGCTGCACCACCTCATGCGCCACCGCGACGAGGTCGTCAGCAAGGCCCAGCTGCTGGAGGCGGTGTGGGACCCGCACGCGCACACCGACCCCAACGTCGTGGAGGTGTACGTGCGCTACCTGCGCCGCAAGATCGACGTGCCCTTCGGGCGCGCGGCCATCCAGACCGTGCGCGGGGCCGGCTACCGGCTCGCCGCCGACGGCGGCTGAACCGCCCCGCCCCCCGCGTCGTCGTCGTCGACGGCGTCGTCCGTGCAGGGCGCCGCGGCCGCCAGCGGCAGGCGCACCTCGAACAGCGCCCCGGGCCCCTCGCCGCGGTCGGTGCAGCGCACCGAGCCGCCGTGCGCGGCCACGGCACCGGCCACGATCGCCAGCCCCAGCCCGGTGCCGCCGGAGGCGCGGTCGCGGCTGTCCTGCAGGCGCACGAAGCGGTCGAAGACGCGCTCGCGCTCGGCCGCGGGCACGCCCGGGCCGTCGTCGGCGACGCTCAGCACGGCCTGCCCGCCCTCCGCGCGCACCTGCAGCTCCACCCGCCCGGCGGCGTGCCGGGCGGCGTTGTCGGTGAGGTTGCGCACCACGCGCGTCAGCTGGCCGGGGTCGCCGAGCACCCGCGCCGGCGCCGTGCGCACCCGCACCGCCAGGCGGGTGGCCCCGCGCAGCCGCGCGCCCTCCGACTCCAGCAGCTCGTCGAGGTCCACCTCCGCGCGCACCGCGGCCAGCGCGCCCTCGTCCGCGCGCGCCAGCAGCAGCAGGTCGGCCACCAGGCGCTCCAGGCGCCCGGCCTCGCGCCGCACCAGCTCGGCGAACTCCTCCGGCGCCCCGGCGCCGGGGTGGCGCCGCTGCACCTCGGCCGCCGCGCGCAGCGTCGCCACCGGGCTGCGCAGCTCGTGGCTGGCGTCGGCCACGAAGCGGCGCTGCGCGCGCTGGGAGGTCTGCAGCCGGGCGAGCATCGCGTTCATCGTGCGCGCCAGGCGCGAGACCTCGTCGTCGCCGTCGGGCACCGGCACCCGCCCGTCCAGGTCGGTGGAGCCGATGCCGTCCACGGTGCGCCGGATCGCCTCCACCGGGCGCAGCGAGCGGCCCACGAAGACCCACGTGGCGACCCCGACGGCCACCAGCACCAGCAGCCCGCCGGCCAGCAGCAGCGCCGCGGCGGTGCGCACGGTGTGGTCGGCGCCGGCGGTGCTCTCCGCCGCCACCACCGCGTAGGGGCGCTCGCCCGCGGCCGCGCCCACCACCACGACCACCCAGCGCTCCTGGCCCTCGCGCTCGCGCAGCACCGGCAGCACCCGCACCCCGCCGGAGGCCTCCCGCACGCCGGGCCGCTCGTCCACCAGGGGCGGCAGGCCGCGCAGCGCGGCGCTGGCCGTGACGACGCGGCCGTCGGCGTCGACGACCTGCACGTGCGAGCCGCGGTCGGCGTCGGCGCCCACGAGCTCCTCCAGGCGCCGCAGCGCCGCGGGGTCGGTGCCGGCCAGCGCCCCGGGGGTGACCGCCACGCGCACCAGCCGCGCCTGCACGAGCGCGGAGGTGGCCAGTGGGTCGCGCACCTGCCGGGCGAGCACGAGCAGGCCCGCGCCGGCGCCGGTGCCCACCAGCAGCGCCAGCACGAGCACGGCCGCGGCGGTGGAGCGCACCCGCACCCCGGCGCGCGCCCAGAGGCGCGCCGGCGCACCCCTGCGCGCCGCGCCGGGGCGGGCGCGGGCCCGCGCGGTGGGCGCGGTGGGCGCGGTGGGCACGGGCTCCTCCCCCCGGTCGGCCGTCGGCACGGCGAGCGTATCCGCCGGCGCGGGCGGCGCCGGGCGCCCGTGCGGGCGGCGCGGCGGGTCCGCTCGCCCGGCCCGCCGGGCCCCCCTAGGTTCTGGACCATGGATCTGCAGGGTGAGGTGGCGCTGGTCACCGGCGCGGGCAGCGGGCTGGGTGCCGCGATCGCGCGCGAGCTGGCGGCGGCCGGCGCGAGGGTGTGGGTCAGCGACGTGCGCCAGGAGGCCGCCGACCGCACCGTCGCCGAGATCGGGCGGGACGGCGGCAGCGCCGCCGCGCTGGTGCTCGACGTGGGCGACCCGGTGGCGGTGCGGGCGGCGGTGGGCTCGGTGCGCGAGCAGGACGGGCGCGTGGACGTGCTGGTCAACAACGCCGGCTTCGACGTGTGCACGCCCATCGAGCACCAGAGCCCCGAGCAGGCGCAGCGCGTGGTCGCCACGAACCTGCTCGGGCCGATGTACCTGGTGGCGAACACCTACCCGGCGATGCTGGAGCGCAACCACGGCTACGTGGTGAACACCCTGTCCACCGCGGCGCGGCGGGTGTGGACGGAGGCGTCGGCGTACGCGGCGAGCAAGCACGGCCTGCGCGCCTACACCGCCGCCCTGTTCAAGGAGGCCCAGCGCGACTGCAGGCAGCGCCACGGCTCGATCGGCGTGGGCGTCACCGGCCTGATCCCCGGCGGCATGGCCACCCCGTTCGTCACCGACCGCTTCCCGGACGCGGACCTGACCAAGCTGCAGCAGCCGGCCACGGTCGCGCGCGCCCTCATGACGGTCTTCGCCACCTGGCCCGACAGCGTCGTGCCGGAGCTGGCCGTGCTGCCGCCGGGGGAGAGCTCCTGGTGAGCCGCCCCGGCCCGTGCCGCGCTCACCGCGCGCCGCTCGGTGCGACCCGGCCGGCCGGGGCGTGGTCCAGCTCGGCCCAGGCCGCGGACAGGAACGGCGAGAGCGTCACCGACAGGTAAGCCGCGCCGAGCACCACGAGCACCGCGGGCAGGGCGACGTGCTCCAAGGCCAGACCCGCGCCCAGCTGCCCGAGCGGCATCGCCGCCCACGCCCCGGCGCCGACGACGCCGTCGACGCGGGCGCGGGCCGCGGGCGGCACCCGCTCGAGCTGCGCCGCCCCGAGGACCGGGTTGATCACGCCGGCGGCTGTGCCGGCCAGCACGGCCGTGACCGCCGCGAGCGCCAGGTCCGGCTCGGTGGCCAGCACCAGGAAGCGGGGGCCGCCCGCGAGCAGGAACGCCACCGAGAAAGCCGTCCGGCGCCGGACCCGCCCGCCAGCCGCCCCGTACGCCAGCGCGCCCAGGACGGCGCCGGCGCCGAAGAGCGCCACCAGCAGGCCCAGCGCCGGCCCGCCGCCCAGGTGCTCCTGCGCGAACACCGGCAGCACCACGGAGCTGTACGCGGCGTCGAAGGCATTGGTGCAGGCCACCATCAGCACCACCGCGCGCAGCAGCCGGTCCCCGCGCACCACGGCCAGGCCTTCCGCCAGCTCGCGCCAGTACCCGGTGCGGACGGGTGCGTCGCCGCGGGTCGCGGCGGGCACGGCGACGGCCACCAGCAGCGCCGCCGCGGCGAACGTGGCGGCGTCCAGCGCCAGGACGGCCGGCGCTCCCACCACGCCCACCGCGACCCCGGCGACGGGGGCGCCCAGCAGCCTGGCCAGGCGCTCGGAGGCGTCCATCCGGCCGGTGGCGCGGTCCAGCGGCACGCCGGCCGCCGCAGCCAGCTCCGGCAGCAGGGCGTGACGTGCTGCCCGCCCGGGGGTGTCGAGCAGCCCCGTGGCGAACAGGCACACCAGCAGCACCGCGAACGGCAGGCCCGCGGTGGCGTCCAGCAGCGGTACGAGCCCGATCGTCACCGCACCCGTGAGGTCGCTGACCACGCTCGTGCGGCGGTAGCCGGCCCGGTCGACCAGGACGCCGCCGAACACGCCGCCGAGCACGACGGGGACCAGCGCCACCGCGGCGGCGACACCGACGAGTGCGGTACTGCCGGTGGTGGCGTGCACGTGCAGCGGCACGGCGATGGCCGTGGCCGTGTTGCCCGCGGAGCTCGTGGTGTGGGCCGCCAGCACCCACCACAGGCGCGCCCGCGCCGTCACGGCGCACCGGGCGGCCGCAGGAACGCCGAGTAGACCACCGCCACCGCCCGGGTCCCGTCCCGCGAGGCGTCCGAGCGCTCCTGCCAGCGGGCCAGCACGGACTCCAGCTCCGCGGAGAAGGCGCGCAGCTCCTCCGCGGTCAGGTGCCAGTGCCGGTCCCCCTGAGTGCCCGCGGCCACCCAGTGCGCCGGCAGGGACGGCTCGGCGTCCAGGTACGCCTCCTGCAGCTCGGCGTACCTGCGCGCGACCTGCCGCCGCAGCGCGGTGGACGCCGCCATCCGCTCGGGGTCCGCGCGGTCCTCGACGCTGTCGATCGTCGTGCGCTCGTGCACCGCCCGCCACCAGCGCTCGCGCCGGTCGCGGGCGCGGTCGGCAGCCTCCTCGACGAAGCCGACATCGGCCAGGCGCCCCAGGTGGTAGCTGACCGAGCCCGGTGCCTCGTCGACCGCGCGCGCCAGGGCGCCGACGCTGGCGGGCCCGGAGGTCCGCAGCGCGGCCAGCAGCCGCAGGCGCGTGGGGTGCGCCAGGACGCGCATGGCCTCGGGCTCGGTCAGGTGGACGGTGCGCGGGGGAGCCACCGGAGGACCGTAAGTCGTGCAAGAGTTCTTGCACAAGAATTCTTGCAGACCACTGTGCTGCCGCTCCGCTCGACGCCGTCGCGGGATCGACGTGCTGGTGGGGGCGCACCCCGCCTGCGGGCCCCCGCGCCCCGAGCGTGCCGGTCCAGGGCGCTCAGCGCAGCGGCACGCTCACCAGCCGGTCGTCGCCGGCGCGCGGCTCGCCGCGGAAGGTGTTCGACGTCAGCACCCACAGCGAGCCGTCGGGGCCGACCTCGACGCTGCGCAGGCGCCCCAGCCTGCCGCTCAGGTGCTCCTCGGGGGTGCCCGTGGGCCCGTCGGGGTTCAGCGGCACCCGCCACAACCGCTCCCCGCGCAGCGCGGCCACGTACACCGCGTCGGCCGTCACGGCGATCCCGCTGGGCGAGGCCTCGTCGGTGGTCCACGTCTGCACCGGGGCGACGAACCTGCCGCCGCCGTCGCCGGGCCCCTCCACCTGCGGCCAGCCGTAGTTGCCGCCGGGGCGGATGACGTTGAGCTCGTCGAAGCGGTCCTGCCCGAACTCCGCGGCGATGAGGCGGCCGGCGGAGTCCCAGCCCAGGCCCTGCGGGTTGCGGTGCCCGTACGACCACGTCGGCGAGCCCTCGAACGGGTTGTCCGGCGGCACGGCGCCGTCGGGGGTGATGCGCAGGACCTTCCCGCCCAGCGAGCGCGGGTCCTGCGCCGCGGGCCGGTCCTGCGCGTCGCCGGTGGCGACGTAGAGCATCCGGTCGGGGCCGAAGGCGATGCGCCCGCCGTTGTGGGTGGTGTTCTTCGGGATGCCGGTCAGGACCGGGCGCGGGTCGGTGAGGCGGTCGTCGGCGTAGGAGTAGCGCACGACCCGGTTGTCGTCGCGGGCGGTGAAGTACAGGAAGACCTGCCGGTCCTCGGCGAAGCCCGGGGAGACCGCCACGCCCAGCAGGCCGCCCTCGCCGGCGGGCACCACCCCGGCCACCGCGCCGCCCTCGCCGTCCGCGGCCACCTGCGCCAGCACGCCCGGGCCCGTGCGCACCACCCGGGCCTGGTCGCGCAGCGTCACCAGCGCGGTGCCGTCGGGCAGCACCGCCGTGCCCCACGGCACGTCCAGTCCCGTGGTGAGGTCGACGGGCTCGCCGGGCAGGCCCCTCGCGGCGGGCGTGGTCGGCGCGGCGCTCGCGGGCGGCGCGGGCGCCGGCGGGGGCGGCGGAGGGGCCGGGGAGGTGGTGGGCGCGGCGGCGGAGGGAGCGGGCGGGGCGGCCGGGGGAGCGGCGGAGGGGGTGGTGCCCTGGCCGCCGGCCGAGCACCCCGTCGCCAGGGCGAGCACCAGGGCGGCGGCGCCGGCGCGGGTGCCGTCGCGGTGGCGGTCCCGGCGGTGCCTGCTCACGCGCATGCGGCCATGGTCGCCCGGGAGGCGCGGGCGTGCACGGGGACCCAACGGTTACCCCCTTGAACCTTGGGGTTAATGGCATTAACCTCGGTCCATGAGCACCCTCCGCTCCCTGGACCGCCCCGGCGGCCGCCTCGCCACCACGAGCACCGGCGCCGGACCCCTCGTCGTGGCCGTGCCCGGCATGGGCGACACCGTCGGCGCCTACCGCGACCTCGCCGGCCCCGTCGTCGAGGCCGGGTACCGCCTCGTGCTGGCCGACCTGCGCGGGCACGGCGCCTCGGGCACGACCTTCCGCGAGCACGGCGACGAGGCCACCGCCGGCGACCTCGTCGCGCTGCTGGAGGACGCCGGCGAACCCGCCGTCCTCGTGGGGAACTCGATGAGCGGCTCGGCCGCCGTCCTCGCCGCCGCGCGGCGCCCCGACCTCGTCGCCGGCCTCGTCCTGCTGTGCCCGTTCCTGCGGCCCGCCACGCCGCGCTGGGCCGACCCGCTGCTGCGCCTGGCGTACCGGGTGCTGTTCGCCCGCCCCTGGGGGGCGCGCGCGTGGGTCGCCTACTACGGGCGGCTGAACCGCGGGCGGCACGCCCCGTGGCTGGGCGAGCACCAGCGCGAGCTGCGCGCCTCCCTGGCCGACCCCGCGCGCCTGGCCTCGCTGCGCCGCCTGGCCGTCTCGCTGGACCACTCCGTCGTGCCGCCGCGCCTGCCCGACGTCACCGCCCCCGCCCTGCTGGTCGTCGGCGCCCTGGACCCCGACTACCGCGACCCGGCCGCCGAGCTGGCGTGGATGGCCGGGCAGCTGCGGGCGGAGACCCTCCTGGTCCCCGACGCCGCGCACTACCCGCACGCCCAGCGCCCCGACCTCGTCGCCCCGCGCGTCGTGGACTTCCTGCGCCGCCACCACCCCGGCACCACCGCCGGGCAGGGCCCCGCCGACGGCGCCGCCGGTGCCTAGGGCGGGGCTCTCGCGCGCCGCGGTCGTCGCCCTGGCCGTCGAGCTGTGCGAGGGGTCGTGGAGCGGCCCGGCGCAGCTGTCGCTGTCGGCGCTGGCCGCCCGCGCCGGGGTGTCCACGCCCGGCCTCTACAAGCACGTCGCCTCCCTGGCCGAGCTGCGCACCGAGGTCGCCGAGGTCGCCGTGCGCGAGCTGACCCGCTCCTGCGCGGCCGCGACCGTCGGCCGCTCCGAGGAAGACGCCCTGCGCGCCCTGGCCCGGACGGTGCGTTCCTTCGCCACCGAGCGGCCGGGCCTGTACGCCGCCGTCCAGCTCGACGCCCCCGCCGGGGGTTCCCCGGGCCTGGTGGCCGCGGCCGACGAGCTCGTCTCCCTCTTCGCGGCCGTGGTGCGCGGTTTCGGCCTGCCCGCCGCGCGCGCCACCGACGCCGTGCGCACCGTGCGCGCGGCCGTGCACGGGTTCACCGTCCTGGAGGCGCAGGGGGGTTTCCGCCTGCCCGACGACCCCGGGCGCAGCCTGGAGACCCTGCTCGACGTCCTCGTCGCCGGGTTGCGCTCGCTGGCGCGCTGAGCGCCTCCCCGCGGGCCGGCCGCCGGGCCTCACCCGCCGCCGAGCCTCACCCGCCGCCGAGCCTCACCGGCCGGCGGAACCCCGGACGGTGGCGTACCCATGTAGGACATGGACAGGGTCTTGGTCGCGCCGAAGTCCAGCAGGCGGCTGAGCTCGCCGTAGGACGTCCGGCCGCGCTGCGCGTCGCGCAGCCCGCGCAGCGCGGTGAGCGGGTTCTTCACCCGCGGCCCCATCCCCACCACCTCGCGCAGCAGCAGCCCGTGCCGGCCCAGCAGCGCCGCCAGCTCCCCGGGGGTGATGAACATCGACCACCGGTGCACCGGGGTGTCGAAGACGCGCGTCCAGCGCCACTCCTGCAGCACCCGGATCGCCAGCAGCCTGCTCGCCCGCGTCCGGTTCACGGTGTCGAAGAAGTACACCCCGTCCGGTGCGAGCGCGCGGGCGGTCTCGGCGACCACCCGCTCGAGGTCGTCGACGTGCTCGAACACGTCGCAGCAGTACACGACGTCGAAGGCGTGGTCCTCCACCGGCAGGTCCTCGCCGCGGCCGACGCGGTAGTCGATCGCCAGGCCCGAGGCGGCCGCGTGCTCGCGGGCCGTCGCCAGCGACGCCGCCGAGGGGTCCACGCCCACCACGGCGCAGCCCAGGCGGGCGAACTCCTCGGCGAGGAAACCGCCGCCGCAGCCGATGTCGAGGGCGCGGGCACCCGCCGGGTCGCGGCCCAGGCGCTGCGTCAGCACGGAGCGGAAGTACTCGAACCGGGCGGGCGTCACGCTGCCGTGCAGCATGTTCAGCGGGTCGTCCTCATCCCACCAGGACGAGGCGTGCCGGTCGTAGACGTCGTTGTCCACCCCGAGGACCGCTCCGGGAACCACCCCGGGACCTGCCGCGCGCCGCTGCTCCACCGGTGCCACCCCCTCGCGGCGGGCCGCCCACCGCCGGGGCCCCCGCCCGGCCCGGCCCGCGCGTCGACGGAACGCTACGCCCGCCCGTCGCGCCGGTCCAGGTCCCGGCGACGGGCCGGTGGGCGAGCGGGCCGGCGTCCTCAGCGAGCGGGTGGGGCGGCGTCCTCAGCGGGCCGCTGCGCCCTCCTCGTCCGGGTCGGGGACGAACAACCGCTCGGGCAGCCGCCGCCGCGCCTGCGCGAGCACCTCGCGCGCGCCGCGGAAGTCGCCGACGGGCACGGGCACCGCAGGGCCGTCGCCGGTCTGCAGCACGTGCGTGCCGTCGGCGCGCACGGTCACGCCCACCACGTCGTCCCAGCGGGCGACGAGGTCGCCCTCGGGCAGGCGCAGCGCGACCCCGTCCTCGCCGGCCACGAGCCGGGTGCCGCGCGGCACGCCCTTGAACGGGCGCGGACGCAGCTCGCGCCCGGCGGGCACCGGGGAGGTGCTCGCCGCCAGGCGGCCCAGGCCGGGCCGGTCCAGCTCCGCGTCCTCCGGCAGCAGGGCGATCAGCCCCGGCAGCGCGGCGCGCACCGCCTCGCGCAGCTCGCCCGCGCCGCGCTGCCGGGTCCGCTCGTAGCGCTGCGCGGGCGTGCGCGGCGGCAACCCGAGCAGCAGCTCCTCCGCCGCGGCCGTCACCGCGTCGCCGGTGCGCCGCGGGTCGGCCAGCGCCTCGAACGCCTGCGCGGCGTCGGCCCGCAGGTCCTGCGCCGAGGGGCCGTGCTCGGCGAAGGCCTCGACCACGTCGACGAGCAGCCCGGCGACCTCCGCCGCGCGCGCGGGGTCGTTGTCGGCGTGCACGGCGACCTCGGCGGTGCCGGCGTCGACGCGCAGCGGGTCCACGTCCACGTCGTAGGCCAGCCCGCGCTCGTGGCGCACCGCGTCCTCGGCGGCGCGTGCCAGCAGCCGCCCGACGGCCAGGTCGGTGCCGTCGGCGCCGTCGGCGCCGGCCAGGCGCAGGGAGACCGCCGTGCCGCCGGCGGGGGAGTCCCACGCGGGCAGCTCCAGCGCGCGCGGGGCGAGCACCGGCACGGGCGCGCGCTCACCGGGCGGCAGCGGCAGGCGCAGGTCCCCGGGCACGGGGCCGCTCAGGGCCAGGACCGCGTTGCCGCGTGTGAACCAGCGCGCGGCCCAGGCGGCCACCTCGTCGCCGCCCAGCCGCGCCACCCCCACGTCGCGGTAGGCGAGCAGCCCGGCCCCGCGGCAGCCGTAGCGCAGGCTCGCCGCCTCCGCGGCCGGGGAGGAGCCGCCGCGGCGCTCGGCCTCGGCGGCCAGCACGCCGCGCTCGACGTCCAGGGCGGCGGTGTCCAGGGCGCCGAGGGCGCGGCACACCCGCGCGAGGAACTCCACGACGTGGTGCGGCGAGCCGCTCGCCTCGAACGTCGTCGTGTGGGCGCTGACGGCGGCGTTCGCCTCGATGGGCACCCGGCCCACGCCGCGCATGACGAGGTGCTCGACGAGGTGCGTGATGCCGCCGTCCAGGAACGCCTCGTCGGCCCGCCCGACGCGGAAGACGAGCGCGGCCGACAGCGGCGCGGGGCCGTCCGCGCGCAGCACCGGGACGCCGTCCACCGCGGTGGACGTCAGGGTGTCGAGGAGCCTCACCCCCCGAGCGTAGGGACGCCGGACGCGCCCGGGGCGCGGCCGGGCGCGCGCGCCACCCCGACGGCGCAACGCGCCGCCGCTGCCGCGCGGGCCGGTGCGTCAGCCCGCCGGCGCCAGCGCGGCGGCCTCGTAGCGGCGCACCACCAGGTCCACCAGCAGCGGGTGCGGGCCCATCGGCTCGGCCACGGCGTCGGCGCCCGCGTCGGCCAGGCGGCGGGAGAAGACCCCCGGCGCGAGCAGGTAGCTGGCCACCGCCACCCGCCGGGCGCCGGCGCGGCGCGCGGCCGCCACCGCGTCGGCCACCGTCGGCTCCTGCGCGGAGAGGAACCCGGTGCTCACCGGTGCGCGCAGGCGGTGCGCGAGGAGCCCGGCGGCGGTGCGCACGTCGGCCTGCGCCACGGCGTCGGAGGAGCCGGCCGCGGCCAGGACCACCGCGCCGTCGAAGCCGGCCGGGTCCTCGCCCAGCGCCTCGCCCAGCCGCTGCAGCACCACGTCGGTGACCTCCGGGCCCGGGCCGAGCGCCGCGCCGGCCACCGCCAGGCCGCCGCTCGCGGCGACGGCCTCGGCGATGTCCACGCGCACGTGGTAGCCGCTGGAGAGCAGCAGCGGCACGACGACGCTCGCGCGCCCGGCGGCGCTCAGCTCGCCCACCACCTCCGGCAGCTCGGGGCCGTGCACGTCGACGTGGGCGGCGCGCACCTGCAGGTCCGGGCGGGCGGCGGCCACGGCGGCGCGCAGCGCGTCCACCGTGCGCCGGCCCGTCTCGGAGCGGGTGCCGTGCGAGCAGGCGACGAGCACGGGCGGCGCTGCGGCGGGCGGCGCTGCAGCGGGCGTTGCGGTCACGGGTCCTCCCGGGGTCACGAGTCCTCCACGACGTCGAGGCGGTAGCCGCGCTTGACCAGGGTGCGCACCAGGTCCGGGGCGGGCAGGCCGCTGCGCAGCCGCGCCACCGTCACCTCCACCGCGTGCGCGTCCTGCGCGCCGGGCAGGACGGCGAGCAGCTCGTCGCGCGGCACGACCGCCCCGCGCGCGCGGGCCAGGCGGCGCAGCACCGCCAGCGGCCCGGGCGCCAGGTCCAGCACCCGCCCGTCGAGCACGGCCGCCTGCGCGCGCAGCACCAGCTCCCCGTGCGCGGTGGCGACCCGGTCCAGCGGGGTGGTGGCCAGGTGCTCGGTGAGCGTGCGCAGCAGCGCGCCCAGGCGCCAGCGGTCCGGCACCAGCGGGTCCACGCCGGCCGCGCGCAGCGGTTCGGCGGTCACGTCGCCGACCGCGCAGGCCACCACGCCGTCGCCGAAGGCGCGCAGCACCTGCTCGCGCCGGCCGGCGGCGGCCGCGGCGTCCAGCAGCGCCACCGCGCCGGGGGCGCTGGTGAAGGTCACCGCGTCCAGCCGGCCGCCCGCGACGAGGTCCACCATGCGCTGCACGGCCTCGGGGTCGTCGGGGGGCAGCCAGCGGTAGACGGCCACCCCGCGCACGCGCGCGCCGGCGGCCACGAGCGGCTCCAGCTGGTGCTCGTCGGCGGCGCCGTGCAGCTGCACGACGACCGAGCGGCCGGCCACGCCCTCGTCGACCATGTGCTGCACGGCCTCGGCGGTCTGCTCCGAGGCCGCCGACCAGGCCTCGCGCAAGCCGTTGGCGCGCACCACGCCGGTGGCCTTGGGCCCGCGCGCCAGGATGCGGGCGCGGCCCAGGACGGCGAGCAGGTCCTCGGCCAGCCCCGCGGCGTCGGCGGCCTCGACCCAGCCGCGCAGCCCGATGCCGGTGGTCACCAGGACGTCGTCGGGCGGGTCGGCGATGACGTCGCGGGTGTCGGCCAGCAGCTGCTCGTCCTCGGTGATCGGCACGATGCGCATGGTGGGGGCGTGCACGACGCGCGCGCCCTTGCGGGTCAGGCTGGCGATCATGTCGTCGGAGCGGCGGTCGCTGGTGACCCCGACGCTCACCCCGAGCAGCGGCGCCGGGGCGTCGGCGGGGGCCTGCGGTGCCGGCGGGGTCTGGGGCGCGGGCGCCGCGGCCGGCATCTCGTTCACCCTCCCGGACAGTAGGCGACGGCGCCGGGGGGCGCCACGAGCCCGGCCGGTCCGGCGGGAGCCTGCGCCCGGGCGGCGGCGACCTCCCCGACGGTGGTGGCCAGGTCGGCGACGGGGCCGACCACGACGACGGCGGGGGAGCGCACGCCGCGCTCGGCGGCCACGGCCGCGATCCGCTCCAGGGGTGCCAGGGTGGTGCGCTGCTGCGGCGTCCAGCCCCGCTCGACGACGGCCACGGGCGTGGCGGGGTCCTTGCCGGCGGCGATCAGCCCCTCGGCCAGCCCGGCCAGGGTGGACACGCCCATGAGCACCACCAGCGTGCCCTCCAGCGCGGCGAACGCGGCCAGCGCCGCGGCGTCGGGCACGTCGTGCCCGGTGACGACGGTGACGGAGCGCGCCAGGCCGCGGTGGGTGACCGGGATCCCCGCCGCCGCCGGCACGGAGAAGGCGCTCGTCACGCCGGGCACGACCTCCACCTCGACGCCGGCCTCGCGGCAGGCCAGGACCTCCTCGCCGCCGCGGCCGAAGACGTAGCCGTCGCCGCCCTTGAGGCGCACGACGTGCCGGCCGGTGCGGGCGGCCTCGACGAGCAGGCGGTTGATCTCCTCCTGCGGCACCGGGTGGTGGTCGGGGGTCTTGCCCACGTCGACGACCTCGACGTCCTCGCCCAGCTCGGCGAGCACCCCGGTGGGGGCCAGGCGGTCCACGACGACGAGGTCGGCCTCGGCCAGGCGCCGGCGCCCGCGCAGGGTCAGCAGGTCCACCTCGCCGGGCCCGCCGCCGACGAGCGTGACGCGCCCGGTCCGGCCCGGCTCGCGGGCACCGCGGCGCAGCGGGGCGGCGCCGCCGTCCAGCCAGCGCCCCAGCGACTCCTTCAGGGCGCGCGCGCGGCGCGGGTCGCGCCCGGCGGAGACGGAGACCGTCACCGCGGCGCCGTCGACCTCGCGGCGCACCACCGCGGGGGTCCAGGCCGCGGAGGCGTCCGCGTCGTCGGCGCGCACGCACCACGTGCGCCGCTGCTCGGCGGCCGACGCCAGGGCGTCGTCGGTGGCGCGGTCGCCGGTGGCGGTGTGCACGAGCCAGGCGCCCTCGACGTCGTCCGGGTGCGCCTCGCGCTCGTGCCACGTCAGGTGCGGCAGCAGGTCGCGCAGGTCCTCGCACACCGCCGGGGAGACCACGTGCACGTCGGCGCCGGCGGCCACGAGGTCGCCGGCGCGGCGCGCGGCGACCGGCCCGCCGCCGGCCACCAGCACGCGCCGCCCGGCCAGGTCCAGGTGCAGCGGGTAGGGGGCCCGCGCCCCGCCCGGCCCTGCGCCCGCCGCCGCGCCCGCGCCGCTCACAGCCGCACGCTCACGCGGCCGTCGGGGCCGACCTCGCACGGGTGCACCGCGATCGGCGCCTGGCCGGTGGTGGACTCGCCGGTGGTCAGGTCGAAGGCGTTCTGGTGCAGCGGGCAGACCACCACCCGCTCGTCGACCAGCCCGTCGGCCAGCGGGCCGCCGGCGTGCGGGCAGGCGGCCTGCACGGCGCTGACGCGGCCGCTGCGGTGGCGGAAGAGCGCGACCTGCTCGCCGCCGACGACGTAGGCGCGGCCCTCGCCCACGGGCAGCTCGGACAGCGGGCACACGTCGTGGGCGGTGCCCGCGGCGCCCGCACCGGCGGCGGGGGCGCCGGCGGCGGGGGCGCTGGTGGGGGTGGTCGCGGTCACCGGGTCACCTCCGCGGTCGCCGGGACGGCGTCGGAGTTCGCGTGCACGCCGGCGGCCAGGCCGCCGGGGGCGCCGGCGGGCCGGCGCGGCACCAGCGGCAGGTCCACCAGCGGCAGGGAGGGACGGAACTGCCCGGTGGTCACGGGCTGCTCGCCCTCCAGCCAGGGGTCGCGGTAGTTGTCGACGGTGGCCTGCATGCGCTCGTCCAGCCCCTCCACCAGGCCGTCGCTGTCCTCGACCAGGACGGCGCGGACCCGCTCGATGCCCAACCGTGGCACGAACTCGTAGGTGCGCTCCAGCCAGTTGCCCCACTCGCGGTAGAACTGGATGAACCGGCCGGTCAGCGCGATCACCTCCTCGGGGGAGTCGACCGTGGCCAGCAGGTCGCCCTTGCGCACCGAGGCGCCCGCGGCGCCGCCGACGTAGACCTCCCAGCGCCCCGAGCCGATCGCGACGACGCCGACGTCCTTGACGTACGCCTCGGCGCAGTTGCGCGGGCAGCCGACCACGCCGAGCTTGAGCTTGGCGGGGGTCTCCACGCCCTGGAAGCGGGTCTCGATGTCGATGCCCAGCTTGGTGGAGTCGCCCAGGCCGAAGCGGCAGAAGTCGGTGCCCACGCACGTCTTCACGGTGCGGAAGCTCTTGCCGTAGGCGTAGCCCGAGGGCATGCCCAGGTCCTTCCAGACCTTGGGCAGGTCCTCCTTCTTCACCCCCAGCAGGTCCAGGCGCTGCCCGCCGGTGACCTTCACCATGCCGACGTCGTACTTGTCGGCGACGTCGGCGATCTTCCGCAGCTGCTCGGGGGTGGTGACGCCGCCCTTCATCTGCGGCACCACCGAGAACGTGCCGTCGCGCTGGATGTTGGCGTGCACGCGGTCGTTGATGAACCGCCCGTCGCGCTCCTCCTCGATGCCGTCGGGCCACATCATCCGCAGCAGCGAGGTCAGGCCCATCTTCGACTTCGCGTCCTCCACCCCGCCGGGGGCCAGTTCGCGGAACACCGCCGAGACCGACCTCAGGCCCCGCTCGCGGATGGCGGCCATCAGCTCCGGCTTGGCCATCGGCACCCCGGGCACGTACCAGCTCGCGGACTCGTCGACGGTCAGCGCCCCGCCGGCGGCCCACGCGGTGATCTGCTCCACGACGGACGTGCACGAGCCGCAGCCCTTGGCCGCCTTCGTGGCGCCCATCACGGCGGTCAGCGACGTGGCCCCGTCCTGCACGGCGCGGACGATCTCGCCCTTGGTGACGCCGTTGCAGTTGCACACCTGCGCGTGCTCGTCGAGCTCGGCGACCCCGACGTCCTGCGCGGGCGTGCCCAGGTCGAAGAGCAGGGACATGCGCTCCTCGGGCAGCGGCAGGCCCTGGTCGAAGGCCTGCTGCAGGAAGGTCGTCTTGCGCACGTCGCCGAGCAGGGTGGCGCCCACGAGGCGGTCGTCGCGCACGACGACGTTGAGGTACACCCCGCGGTGCGGCTCGGAGAAGACGACGAACTCGTCCTCGTCGCGCTCGGGGCCGGGCAGGCCCATCTGCACCAGGTCCACCCCGGCGACCTTCAGCTTCGTGGCGGTGCGCGAGCCGTGGTACTCCGCGTCCGGGTCGGTGCCGGTGAGGTGGTCGGCCAGCACGCCGGCCTGCTCCCACAGCGGGGCCACCAGGCCGTAGGTCTGGCCGCGGTGCTGCACGCACTCGCCGACGGCGTAGACGTCCTCGGCGCCCTCCACGCGCATGCGGTCGTCCACGACGATGCCGCGCTCGACCTCCAGGCCGGAGGCCAGCGCCACGTCGGTGCTGGGGCGGATGCCGGCGGCCACGACGACGAGGTCGGCCTCGAGCACGCGCCCGTCGGGCAGCTCCACGCCGGTCACGCGCTCGGTGCCCAGCACGCCCTTCGTGCGCACCCCGGTGTGCACGGTGATGCCCAGGCCCTCCACGACGCGGCGCAGCACCCGCCCGGCCTCCGGGCCCAGCTGCTGGTTCATCAGGTGCTTCGGGGAGTGCACCAGGTCCACGTGCAGCCCGTGGGTGGCCAGGCCGTGCGCGGCCTCCAGCCCCAGCAGGCCGCCGCCGATCACGACGGCGCGGCGGTGCTCGCGGGCGGCGGCCAGCAGCGCGCGGGTGTCGTCCAGGGTGCGGAAGCCGAAGACGCCCTCGAGCATCGAGCCGTCCGGGCGGTGCAGCCCCTCCATGGCGGGGAAGAACGGCGAGGAGCCGGTGGCGATGACGAGCACGTCGTACGGGGTGGTGCCGCCCTGCGCGTCGTGCACCAGCTTGGCGAAGGTGTCCACGCGGGTGACGGCCACGCCGGCGCGCAGGTCGATGCCGTTCTCGGCGTACCAGGGCAGGGAGTTCAGGAAGATGGCCTCCTCCTCCTGCTCACCGGTCAGCACGTGCGAGAGCATGATGCGGTTGTAGTTGCCGTACGGCTCGGCCCCGAAGACGGTCACCTCGAACTGCTCGGCGCCGCCGCGCTCGAGGACCTCCTCCACGGCGCGGGCGCCGGCCATGCCGTTGCCGACGACGACGAGGCGCCGCTTGGGGCCGCGCTGGTGCGGGATGCCGCCGGTGCGGGTGGTGGTCGCGGTCACGGGGATCAGACCTCCACCAGGCCGAAGTCGAGCACCACGGTGCCGCTGACGCCCTCCGGGGCGGCGACCCGAAGCTCCAGGGTGGCGGGCGCCTCGACGTCCTCCACGATGCGCAGCGCGACGTGCACCGCGTCGCGCGCACCCACGGGGAACCAGCGCATCGCCACCCCGTCGCGCAGCAGCACCACGCTGATCAGCTCGTCGCACGAGTTGCCCGCGCGCAGGTAGACCGGTTGCGCCCGCACGCCGTCGGGCACGGAGTACGACGGCAGGCCCTCCACGGCGACGGGCTTCTCCAGCCCTGCGCCGGTGAAGGGGTGCGCGCCCTGCAGGAATCGGGGGGTCGAGCTCACGGGGTCCTCCTGGTGGTCCGTCGGTGTCTCGTGGCGGGCGGGAGGGTCAGATGGCGGTGCCGGCGAAGCGGGTGGCGCGGCCGCGCAGGTAGACGGTGGCGGTGACGGCGGCGCACACGGCGTAGAAGCCGATGAAGACGACCAGGGCGGGCACCAGCGAGCCGGCGTTCGTGATGGAGGTGGCGAACACGCGCGGGATGATGAACCCGCCGTAGGCGCCGATGCCGGCGGCGATGCCGATGCAGGCGGCCGCCTGCCGCTTGGCCAGGACCAGCCCGGCGCCGTCGCCGGGCGCGACGCCCGAGCGGAAGATCGCCGGGATCATCCGGTAGATCGAGCCGTTGCCCATGCCGCTGGCCACGAACAGCACGAGGAAGCTGCCGAAGAACAGCGGGAAGCTGCCGGTGCTGAGCGAGGCGATGACGCCGAGCGCGCCCAGGGCCATGACGGCGTAGGCGCCGATGCTCACCGCGGCCCCGGAGACCCGGTCGGACAGGCGGCCGCCGTAGGGGCGCGCGAGCGAGCCGACGAGCGCGCCGATGAAGGCGAGGGTCAGCGGCACCGCCGGCAGCCCGATGAACGCCCAGGTGAAGGAGACCTCGGGGAACTGGCTCTTGATCAGCGTGGGGAACACCCCGGCGTAGCCGATGAACGAGCCGAAGGTGCCGATGTAGAGGAAGGAGATCACCCAGGTGTGCCTGTTGCGCACGGCGGCGGCGTACCCGGCGACGTCGGCCTTGGCGGCGGAGAGGTTGTCCATGGCGCGCCAGGCCAGCACCGCGGCGAGCACCGCCAGCGGGATGATGACCAGGCCGGCGCGCTCGAGCGCCAGCCCGCCGCCGATCACCACGATGATCGGCACGACCAGCTGCACCACGGCGACGCCGAGGTTGCCGCCGGCGGCGTTCAGGCCCAGCGCCGCGCCCTTCTCGCGCTCGGGGAAGAAGAAGGAGATGTTCGCCATGCTGCTGGCGAAGTTGCCGCCGCCGACGCCGGCGGTCGCGGCCACCAGGACCATCAGCCAGAACGGCGTGCCCGGGTTCTGCACGACGACCGCCAGGCCGGCGCACGGCACGATCAGCAGCAGCGCCGAGACGATCGTCCAGTTGCGCCCCCCGAAGCGCGGCACGGCGAAGGTGTAGGGGAAGCGCAGCGTGGCGCCGACGAGGTTCGGCACCGCGATCAGCCAGAACATCTGGTCCGCGGTCAGCGAGAACCCGGCGTTGTTCAGCGACGGGGTGACGATCGTCCACAGCTGCCAGACGGAGAAGCCGAGGAACTCCGCGAAGATCGACAGCCACAGGTTGCGCCGGGCGGCCGGCCGCCCGGTGCTCTCCCACTGCTCGCGGTCCTCGGGGTCGTAGTGGTCGACCCAGCGCCCGGGGCGCGGGTGGGGGATGGTGCCGAGCGCGGGGTCGCGCTCCTCGGTGACGGCCATCGCGGGGCTCCTCGGTCGGGCGGGCTGGGCGCGGTCGGGGACGGCGGTCGGCGCGCCGGGGCGCTGCCGCGAGCAGGGACGCTACGGGCGTCGTGTTACCGCCCGTGCTCGTGCGTGTTTCACCGGCGACACGTTGTCCTCACCTGCCCGCCGCGGCCCTGAGAGGGCCCAGGGGGGCGCCGGACGCGCCCGCCGAAGCGCGGCACGGCGCACGTCTCAGTACACGTCGCGCACGTAGCGGCCCTCGCCCGCGAGCTGCTTGACGTGGTCGGCGGCCCCCTGCTCGTCCAGGCCGCCGTGCACCTCGGCCACGCGCCGCAGGGCGGCGTCGACGTCCCGGGCCATGCGCGAGGCGTCCCCGCACACGTACAGCCGGGCGCCCTCCTGCAGCCAGGCCCACAGCTGCTCGCCGTGCTGGAGCATGCGGTCCTGCACGTACACCTTCTGCTCCTGGTCGCGGCTGAACGCCAGCGAGAGGCGGGTCAGGAAGCCGTCCTCGCGCATCGCCTCCAGCTCCTCGCGGTAGTAGTAGTCCGTGGCCGAGCGGCGCTCGCCGAAGAAGAGCCAGTTGCGCCCGGTGTGCCCCAGGGCCCGGCGCTCGTGCAGGAACGCGCGGAACGGCGCCACGCCCGTGCCCGGGCCGACCATGACCACCGGCACGTCCGGGTCGGTGGGCGGCAGGAAGGACGCCGTGGGCTGCACGAACACCGGCACCGGCGCGCCGGGCGTGCAGCGGTCGGCCAGGAACGTCGAGCACAGCCCGCCGCGGGCGCGCCCGTCGAGCTCCCAGCGCACGACGTTCACGGTCAGCTGCACCTCGTGCGGGTCCACCAGCGGCGAGGAGGAGATGGAGTACTGCCGCGGCTGCAGCCGCTTGAGCACCGCCTGCCACTCCTGCCCGTCGGCGCGGGCGGGGAAGCGCGCCAGCACGTCGGCCACCGAGCGCCCGCGCAGCCAGGCGCGCAGCTCCGCCGAGCGCTCGGGGCGCAGCAGCCCGTCCGGGCCGGCGCCGCGGGTGCGCTCGGCGACCAGGCGCAGCAGCTCCGGCCCGGCGCGGCGCAGGTCCAGGTGCCGCAGCGCCGCCTCGTGCCAGCTCGTCTCCCCGGCCCCGTCCAGGCGCACCGTGCCGTCGCCCCGCAGGCCGGTGGCGTGCAGGAACTCGCGCACGTCCTCCTCGGCGTTGGTGGGCCACACGCCCAGGGCGTCCCCGGCGCGGTAGGTCACGCCCTCGCCGAGCGCGAAGCCGAAGCGGCGCACGTCCTTGGAGGAGCCCTCGCCGGTGAGCCGCTCGGCGCGCACCAGCGGCGCCGGCACCGGGGCCGCGCGCGTGCCGCGCTGCGCCGGGCGGGGCGCGGCGGGCGGTGCGGCGGGCGGTGCGGCGGGCGGTGCGGCGGGCGGTGCGGCGGGCGGTGCGGCGGGTGCTCCGGTGAGCGCGCGGACGCCCGCGCCGCCGTCGCGCGGGGCCGGCACCGCGCCGGTGGCCGCCGGTGCCAGGCGCTCGAGGACCGCCCCCACCCAGGCCTGCGCGGTGGCCCGGTCGCCGGGTTCGCAGTCGGCCCGCTCGGCCAGCCGCGTGCCGCCCAGCTCCTCCAGCCGCGCGTCCAGCCGGCGCCCGTGCCCGCAGAAGTCGCCGTAGCTGGAGTCGCCGAACGCGAGGACGGCGAAGCGGGTGCCGGGCAGGCGCGGGGCGTCGGGGGCGGCCAGGGCCGACCACAGCGCCGCGCCGTTGTCGGGGGCGTCGCCGTCGCCGAAGGTGCTGGTGACCATCAGCACGGTGCCGGCCGACGCCAGCGCCGCGGGGTCGGCGGCGTCCATCTCCAGCAGGTCCACCGCGTGCGCCTGCGCGCGCAGGCGCTCGGCGAGCTCGGCCGCGTGCTCCTCGGCGTTGCCGGTCTGCGAGGCCCACAGCACCGCCACCTGCTCCCCGGCCGGCTCCGCCGGGGCGGGTGGTGCCGCGGCGTCGGGGGAGCGCGAGAACATCCCGGCCAGCACCCCGTCGACCCACGCGCGGGTGGGCGCGTCGAACGGCGCGGCCGGCGGCAGCACGGGCACCCCCGTCACGCCCTCCTGCCGCCGCCCCCACAGCAGGCCCTCGACGTAGGCGCGCTGCACGGCGTCCAGGTGCGGCGCCGCCGCCGCACCCAGCGGCGCCGCCTCGGCCGCCCCCGCCGCCGGCTCGGCGCCGCGCGCCGCGCGCGCGGGCCCGACCCGGGTCAGGCGCACCGCGGCGACCTTCAGCTCCGGCTGGAAGGAGACCGGGTCCACCGCGTCGCTGGTGAGGGCGTTGACGGCCAGGTCCTCGCCGTGCGCGTCGCTCCAGTGGAACGGCGCGAAGCAGTTCCCGGGCCGCACCCGGTCGCTGACGCGCGCGGGCAGCACGGCGCGCCCGCGCCGGGAGAGCACCTCCACCTCGTCGCCGTCGGCGGCCCCCAGCGCCCGCGCGTCGTCGGGGTGCAGCTCCAGGAACGGCCCGGGGTCCAGCTTGTTGAGCTTGGCGACCTTGCCGGTCTTGGTGGTGGTGTGCCACTGGTGCTGCGTGCGGCCCGTGCTCAGCAGGAACGGGTGCTCGTCGTCGGGCGCCTCGGCGGGCTCCACGTGCGGGCGGGCGTGGAACTGCGCGCGCCCGTTCGCGGTGGGGAAGCGGAACCCGTCGCCCTCGCGGTAGCGCACCGGGTTGCGGTGCCCCTCGTCGCCGGGCGCGCTGGGCCACTGCGCCGGACCGCGGCGCAGCTTGGCGTAGTCGATGCCGCGCAGGTCGTAGCCGGTCTGCGGGTTGGCGAAGCGGCGGACCTCGTCGAACACCTCCTCGGAGGAGGCGTAGTCGAAGGCCTCGCCGTACCCGAGCGCGGTGGCCACGCGCGCGATGAGCTGCCAGTCGGGCAGGGCGTCGCCGGGGGCGTCCACGGCCTGCGGCAGCAGCGTCAGCGTGCGCTCGGAGTTCACGGTGACGTACGTCGACTCCGCCCACAGCGCCGCCGGCAGCAGCACGTCCGCGTACGCGGTGGTCTCCGTCTCGGCGAAGACGTCCTGGCAGATGACGAGCTCGGCGGCGCGCAGGGCGTCCACCACCGTGCTGCGGTTGGCCACGGAGGCGACCGGGTTCGTGCACACGATCCAGCAGGCCTTGATCTCCCCGGCGGCCGTGCGCTCGAACATGTCGATCGTGCCGGAGCACACGTCCTCGCGGATCGTGCCGCGCGGCACGCCCCACACGTCCTCGACGAACGCCCGGTCGGCCTCCACGAGCACCGAGCGCTGCCCGGGCAGCCCCGGGCCCATGTAGCCCACCTCGCGCCCGCCCATGGCGTTGGGCTGACCGGTCAGGGAGAGCGGGCCGCTGCCGCGCCGGCCGATGGCGCCGGTGGCCAGGTGCAGGTTGCACAGCGCGTTGGTGCTCCACGTGCCGTGGGTGCTCTGGTTCAGCCCCATCGTCCAGCACGAGACCCAGTTCCCCGCCTCGCCGATCCAGCGCGCCGCGGTGCGCAGGTCCTCCTCGGCCACGCCGGTGAGCGCGCACACCGCCGCGGGGGAGTAGTCGGCCAGCAGCTCCTCCAGCGCGTCCCAGCCGTCGGTGTACCGCTCGACGAACTCCCGGTCGACGTGGCCAGCCTGCACGATCAGGTGCAGCAGGCCGTTGAGCAGGGCGATGTCGCTGCCCGGGCGGACCTGCAGGAAGAGGTCGGCGCGCTCGGCCGTGGCGGTGCGGCGCGGGTCCACCACGATCAGCTTGGCCCCGGCCCGCAGCCGGTCGGCCACGCGCAGGAAGAGGATCGGGTGGCAGTCGGCCATGTTGGCGCCGGTCACGAGGAAGACGTCGGCGTGGTCGAGGTCGTCGTACGAGCCGGGCGGGCCGTCGGCGCCCAGGGACGTCTTGTAGCCGGTGCCGGCGCTGGCCATGCACAGCCGCGAGTTCGACTCCACGTAGCGGGTGCGCAGGTACCCCTTGGCGAGCTTGGTGGCCAGGTACTGGGCCTCCAGCGACATCTGCCCGGACAGGTAGAAGGCGACCGCGTCCGGACCGTGCTCGTCGACGACCGCGCGCAGGCGCCGCGCGGTCGAGGCGATCACCTCGTCCAGGTCGGCGGCCACCGGCGCCGCGCCGCGCTCGGGGCGCACGTGGGCGCGCTCCAGGCGGCCGCCGGCGCGCATGAAGTCCGCGCTCGTGGCGCCCTTGGTGCACAGCCGCCCGGCGTTGGCCGGGTGCTCGCGGTCCCCGCTGACGCCGGCGAGCACGCGCCGGCCGGTGGCCGGGTCGGTGCGCACCTGCAGCACCACGCCGCAGCCGACGCCGCAGTACGAGCACGCGCTGCGCACCGCGGTGCCCGCGCCGCCGGCGGGGGCGGGGGAGGCGTCGGTGGTGGTCTCGGGCGCCATGGGCCCAGGAGAGCGGACGCGTGTTTCGCGGTCGTTTCCCGGCCGTCACGCCGCGGGTGCGGTGCCCTCACAGCCCCGGGACCGCGGCGAGAGGCGAGCGCGCCGGAGCGCTGCCCGCGCGGCGCTACCCTGGGCACCGCCTGCGACGCGCACCGCGCCAGGCGTCCCGCACACCCGCCGGCCGCCCGGCCGGCGGTCAGGCACGCCCGGGCCCGCGCCCCGGGGCGAGGAGAGGCACCGATGGACGAGCTCACCCTGCTGCAGGTCAGCCACCGCTACGACGTGGACGTGGCCACCCTGCACCAGCTCGTCGGCCGCCGGCTGCTGCCGGCGCCGCGGTGGAGCGGGGGCCGGCTGGGCTGGCGGGCCGAGGACGTCAAGGCCCCCCTGCGCGAGCTGGGCCTGACCCGCCGCTGACCCGCCGCCGACGCCCCCGCCGCCCGGGCGGCGGCTCAGTCCTCGAACGGGTAGCGCACGCCCACCGCGGCGCGCCAGCGCTCCAGCACGTCGGCGGTGGCCAGGGCGTCGTCCAGGGAGTGCTCGGCCGCGCCCGCGGAGACGTCCTCGCCGGCGCGGGCGCGCTCGGCCAGCCGCGCCAGCGCCGCGGCCTCGGCCGCGTACGGCAGGTCAGCGCCGTCGCCGGGGTGCAGCACCTGCTCGGCCTCGCCGACGCGGCGCACCACCAGCTCGCTGCCCCCGCCGAGCACCCACGGGTCGGGCAGGTGCACCGAGCCGGCGGTGCCGTGCACCGAGACCGCCTGCGGCTCCTCCAGGCGCACGCCGGTGCGCACGGTGGCGCTCACGCCGCCGTCGAACCCCAGGACGGCCACCGCCCGCTCGTCCACGCCGGTGGCGCCGACGGTGCCGCCGCCGCGCAGCGAGGTCAGGCGCGCCGGGCGCCCCAGGGCCGCGCCGGCCACGGCGCGCGCCATGGTCACCGGGTAGCCGCCCACGTCGAGGATCCCCCCGCCGGCCAGGGCCGGGTCGAACAGGCGCCCGGTGGGGGAGGCGGCGGCGAAGGAGAAGCTCGCGTCCACGTGCAGCACCTCGCCCAGCGCGCTGGAGCGCACCAGCTCCAGCAGGGCGCGCTGCTGCGGGTGGAAGGCGTACATGTACGCCTCGACCAGCACCCGCCCGGCGCCGCGGGCCGCCTCGACGAGCGCCGTCGTGGCGGCCAGGGTGGGCGTCAGCGGCTTCTCGCACAGCACGTGCTTGCCCGCGGCCAGGGCGGCCGTCGCCAGGGCGGCGTGGGTGGTGTGCACGGTGGCGACGTAGACGGCGTCGACGTCCGGGTCGGCCAGCACCTCGGCGTGGGTGCCGGTGCGCGCCCCGGGGGCGGCCTCGTCGGCGAACGCCCGGGCGCGCGCGGCGTCGGAGCTGCCCACCGCCTCGATCGCGCCGGCGCCGGAGGCGGGCAGCTGGGAGGCGAAGCGGCGGGCGATGGCGCCGGGGCCGAGCACGGCCCAGCGCAGGGGGGCGGCGGGCGCCACGGGTGCTCCTCAACGGGTCGGGGGCACCGGGGACGTCCTCGGCGCGCGGCGAGCCTAGGGAGGCGCCGAGCGGGCGGTCAACGCGCCCCCCGCCCGCCGCCCCGCTCGGCGCGCGCCCGCGGGTGGCGGCGCGCGGCGGCACCTAGACTCCCGCCGTGAGCCAGGACACCCCCGCCGCAGCGCCCGGCGTCGACCTCAAGCCCCGCAGCCGGCAGGTGACCGACGGCCTGGAGGCCACCGCCTCGCGCGGCATGCTCCGCGCCGTCGGCATGGGCGACGACGACTGGGCCAAGCCGCAGATCGGCGTGGCCTCCAGCTGGAACGAGATCACCCCCTGCAACCTCCCGCTGGACCGCCTGGCCAAGGCGGTCAAGGACGGCGTGCACGCCGCGCACGGCTTCCCGCTGGAGTTCGGCACGATCTCCGTCTCCGACGGCATCTCCATGGGTCACGAGGGCATGCACTACTCGCTGGTCAGCCGCGAGGTCATCGCCGACTCGGTGGAGACCGTGATGAGCGCCGAGCGCCTGGACGGCTCGGTGCTGCTGGCCGGCTGCGACAAGTCGCTGCCGGGGATGCTCATGGCCGCCGCCCGCCTGGACCTGGCCAGCGTCTTCCTCTACGCCGGCACGATCCTGCCCGGCCGCGCGAAGCTGTCCGACGGCAGCGAGCACGAGGTCACCCTCATCGACGCCTTCGAGGCGGTCGGGGCGTGCGCGCGCGGGCTGATGTCGCGCGAGGACGTCGACACCATCGAGCGGGCGATCTGCCCGGGCGAGGGCGCGTGCGGCGGGATGTACACCGCCAACACCATGGCCGCCGCGGCCGAGGCGCTGGGCATGTCGCTGCCGGGCAGCGCGGCCCCGCCGGCCACCGACCGCCGCCGCGACGGCTTCGCGCGCCGCTCCGGCGAGGCCGTGGTGAACCTGCTGGCCAAGGGCATCACCGCCCGGCAGGTGCTGACGAAGGAGGCGTTCGAGAACGCCATCTCCGTCGTCATGGCGCTGGGCGGCTCCACCAACGCCGTGCTGCACCTGCTGGCCATCGCCTACGAGGCCGAGGTGGACCTGACGCTGGCCGACTTCGACCGCATCGCCGGGCGGGTGCCGCACCTGGGCGACCTGAAGCCCTTCGGCCGGCACGTCATGGTCGACGTGGACCGCATCGGCGGCATCCCCGTCGTCATGCGCGCCCTGCTCGACGCCGGGCTGCTGCACGGCGACACGCTGACGGTGACGGGCCGCACGATGGCCGAGAACCTCGCCCAGATCGCCCCGCCGGACGTCGACGGGGTGGTGCTGCGCTCGCTGGACGACCCCATCCACCGCACCGGCGGCATCACGATCCTCTCGGGCAACCTCGCCCCCGGCGGCGCGGTCGTCAAGAGCGCCGGCTTCGACTCGGACGTCTTCGAGGGCACCGCGCGCGTCTTCGAGCGCGAGCGCGCCGCGCTGGACGCGCTGGAGGACGGCACCATCGGCGCCGGCGACGTCGTGGTGATCCGCTACGAGGGGCCCAAGGGCGGTCCCGGCATGCGCGAGATGCTCGCCATCACCGGCGCGATCAAGGGCGCCGGCCTGGGCAAGGACGTGCTGCTGATGACCGACGGGCGCTTCTCCGGGGGCACCACGGGCCTGTGCGTGGGGCACGTGGCGCCCGAGGCCGTCGACGGCGGGCCCATCGCCCTGGTGCGCGACGGCGACCGGATCCGCCTGGACGTGGGGGCCAAGACGCTGGAGGTCCTCGTCGACGACGCCGAGCTCGAGGCGCGCCGGCGGGGCTGGCAGCCGCTGCCGCCGGTCTTCACGCGCGGCGTGCTGGCCAAGTACGCCAAGCAGGTGCAGTCCGCCTCCCTGGGCGCCGTCTGCTTCTGAGCCCCGGGCGTCGGGCCCCGGGCGCCGGACGTCGCCCCGCGGCACGCCCTGTCCACCAGCTGGACCTCGTGTCCACGATGTGAGACAGGGCGCGCCCTCGGCTGACAGTGCCCGCGGGGGCGACTACCGTGGTCGCCATGCGGTTCCTCGTAGCCATCGGACAGCGCGCCCGCTGAGGTCGACGACGATCGACCCGCCGAGCGCGCGACCCCTCGCCCCCCTCGCGGGGCAGGGGTCTTTTCGCGTCCGGCGCACCGAGCGGCCGGTCGCGCCCGACGACAGCCCAGCCGCACCGCCCGAGGAGGACTCCGAGATGGCCCACGAGCCGCTCAGCGCCACGCCGACCAGCAGCCAGCCGACCCTCGAGCGGGGTCCCGGCGGGCTGCCGCTGGACCCCACGCTCCCCGTCGCCTCGCTCACCGGCGCGCAGAGCCTGGTGCGCTCGCTGGAGGCGGTGGGCGTGGAGGTCGTCTTCGGCATCCCCGGCGGGGCGATCCTGCCCGCCTACGACCCGCTGATGGACTCCCCGCACGTGCGGCACATCCTCGTGCGCCACGAGCAGGGCGCCGGGCACGCCGCGGAGGGCTACGCCGTGGCCACCGGCAAGGTGGGCGTGTGCATGGCCACCTCCGGCCCCGGCGCGACCAACCTCGTCACGCCCATCGCGGACGCCAACATGGACTCCGTGCCGATGGTGGCCATCACCGGCCAGGTGGGCGCGGCGGCCATCGGCACCGACGCCTTCCAGGAGGCGGACATCGCCGGGATCACCATCCCGATCACCAAGCACAACTACCTGGTGACCGACCCGGCCGACATCCCCCGTGTGATCGCCGAGGCGTTCCACCTCGCGGCCACCGGCCGCCCCGGCCCGGTGCTGGTGGACGTCGCCAAGTCCGCCCTGCAGGCGCGCACCTCGTTCGAGTGGCCGCGCTCGGTGGACCTGCCCGGCTACCGCCCGGTGGTGCGCCCGCACGGCAAGCAGGTCAAGGAGGCCGCCCGCCTCATCGCCGCCGCCGAGCGCCCGGTGCTCTACGTCGGCGGCGGCGTGGTCAAGGCCGACGCCTCGCCCGAGCTGATCGCCCTGGCCGACCTCACCGGCATCCCGGCCGTGACCACCCTCATGGCCCGCGGCGCGCTGCCCGACTCGCACCCGACGAACCTGGGCATGCCCGGCATGCACGGCACCGTCGCCGCCGTCGCCGCGCTGCAGAAGGCCGACCTGCTCGTCGCCCTCGGCGCGCGCTTCGACGACCGCGTCACCGGTGAGCTGTCCACGTTCGCGCCCGGTGCGAAGGTCGTGCACGCCGACATCGACCCGGCCGAGATCGGCAAGAACCGCGCGGTGGACGTGCCGATCGTCGGCGACGCCAAGCTGGTCCTGGCCGAGCTGACCGCCGCGGTCGCCGCGGAGTTCGAGGCCGGGCACCGCGCCGACATCGGCGCCTGGAGGGCCCAGACCGACGCCTGGCGCGAGACGTACCCGCTGGGGTACGCCGACGCCGAGGACGGCAGCCTCTCGCCGCAGTTCGTCATCTCCCGCATCGGCGCCATCGCCGGCCCCGAGGCCGTCTACGTCTCCGGCGTGGGCCAGCACCAGATGTGGTCCGCGCAGTTCGTCAAGTACGAGAACCCGCGCACCTGGCTGAACTCCGGCGGCCTGGGCACCATGGGCTACGCGGTGCCGGCGGCCATGGGCGCGAAGGTGGGCCGCCCCGACGCGGTGGTGTGGGCCATCGACGGCGACGGCTGCTTCCAGATGACCAACCAGGAGCTGGCCACCTGCACCCTCAACGGCATCCCCGTGAAGGTGGCCGTCATCAACAACTCCAGCCTGGGCATGGTCCGGCAGTGGCAGACGCTCTTCTACTCCGAGCGCTACTCCAACACCGACCTGAACTCCGGCGCCCACAGCACGCACTCCGCGCCGGTGCCCGACTTCGTCAAGCTCGCCGACGCCTACGGCTGCGTCGGGCTGCGCTGCGAGCGCCCCGAGGACGTCGACGCCGTCATCGAGAAGGCGATGGCGATCGACGACGTGCCCGTGGTCATCGACTTCCGCGTGCACCGCGACGCGATGGTCTGGCCGATGGTCGCCGCCGGCGTGAGCAACGACGAGATCCAGTACGCGCGCGGCCTCTCGCCCGAGTGGGACCGCGAGGTCGACAGCGACGGCGTCTCCAGCGACGACCCGCGCGCGCACGAGGTGGTCTCCTGATGAGCCGGCACACCCTGTCCGTCCTGGTCGAGAACCGGCCCGGCGTCCTGATGCGCGTCACCTCGCTGTTCGCGCGCAGGAACTTCAACATCAGCTCCCTGACGGTCGGGCCGACCGAGCGCAGCGAGATCTCCCGGATGACCATCGTCGTCGACGTGGAGTCGCAGCCGCTGGAGCAGGTCACCAAGCAGCTGAACAAGCTGGTGAACGTGCTGAAGATCGTGGAGCTGGAGGACGAGGCGTCGGTGCAGCGCGAGCTGCTGCTGGTGAAGGTGCGCGCCGACGCCGCCGCCCGCGGCGAGGTCGTCGACACCGTGGCGCTCTTCCGCGCCCACGTCGTCGACGTCTCCCCGGACGCGGTCACCGTCGAGGCCACCGGCAGCCCCGACAAGCTCGCCGCCCTGCTGCGGGTGCTGGAGCCCTTCGGCATCCGCGAGCTCGTGCAGTCCGGCTCCGTCGCGCTCGCGCGCGGCGGCCGGGCCATCTCCGACCGCGCCCTGCGCTCCGCCTGACGCGCCGGCCGACCCGCCGCACCACCCGCACCACCCGAGACGACCGAGGAGAAGCCCCCGTGGCCGAGATGTTCTACGACGACGACGCCGACCTGTCCAAGATCACCGGGAAGAAGGTCGCGGTCATCGGCTTCGGCAGCCAGGGCCACGCCCACGCGCTGTCCCTGCGCGACTCCGGGGTCGACGTCGTCGTCGGCCTGAAGGAGGGCTCGAAGAGCCGCGCCAAGGCGGAGGAGCAGGGCCTGGCCGTCACCACCCCGTTCGAGGCCGCGAAGGCCGCCGACGTGATCATGGTCCTGGTGCCGGACCACCTGCAGCGCGGCCTGTACGCCGAGGCGATCGAGCCGAACCTCACCGCCGGCAAGGCGCTGTTCTTCAGCCACGGCTTCAACATCCGCTTCGGCTACATCAAGCCCCCCGCCGACGTCGACGTCGTCATGGTCGCCCCCAAGGGCCCGGGCCACCTGGTGCGCCGCGAGTACGTCGACGGGCGCGGCGTGCCCGTCATCGTCGCCGTGGAGCAGGACGCCACGGGGAACGCGTGGGACCTGGCCCTGGCCTACGCCAAGGCGATCGGCGGCCTGCGCGCCGGCGGCATCAAGACGACCTTCACCGAGGAGACCGAGACCGACCTCTTCGGCGAGCAGGCCGTCCTGTGCGGCGGCGCCTCGGCGCTGGTGCAGACCGGTTTCGAGGTCCTCACCGAGGCCGGCTACCAGCCGGAGGTGGCCTACTTCGAGTGCCTGCACGAGCTCAAGCTCATCGTCGACCTCATGTACGAGGGCGGCATCGCCAAGCAGCGCTGGAGCGTGTCGGACACCGCCGAGTGGGGCGACTACGTCTCCGGCCCGCGCGTCATCGACGCCTCCGTCAAGGAGCGCATGCGCGAGGTCCTGGCGGACATCCAGGACGGCACCTTCGCGCGCCGCTTCATCGAGGACCAGGACGCCGGCGCGCCGGAGTTCAAGCGCCTGCGCGCCGAGGCCGAGCAGCACCCCATCGAGAAGACCGGCCGCGAGCTGCGCAAGCTCATGGCGTGGGTGAAGTCGGACGACTCCGACTACGTCGAGGGCACCGCCGCGCGCTGACGCCGGCGACCCGCCGCGCGAGGGCCCCGCACCGACCCCGGTGCGGGGCCCTCGCGCGCACCGGGCGCTGCGCCCCCTCGCGCACCGGGCGCGGTGCGGCTAGCCGCGCGCGGCGAACTGCGCGGCCACGTCCCCGGCGCCGAGGGCGTCGCCGCGCAGCAGGCTCGCCAGCAGCACCCGCGCCTGCCCCGCGCGCAGCCGCCCGGCGCCGACCGCACCGGCCGCGGCGAGGTCGTGCCCGCCGCCCCCGCCGCCGTACCCGGCGCTCACCGGCCCCTCGGGCACGCGCGTGGTGACCACCACGGCCACGCCCGCGGCGGTGCAGCGGCGCACCCCCGCCACCACGTCCGCGCCGGCGTTGCCCGAGCCCAGCGCCTGCAGCACCACCCCGCGCGCGCCGGCGGCCACCGCGGCGTCCAGCAGCACCGCGTCGCCGCCGGGCACGACGGCCACGACGTCCACGCGCGGCCACGGCCGGCCCGTCCAGGGCAGCGGGTCCGGGCGCGGCAGCGGCGGCGCGGGGGAGGAGAACGCGTCGAGGTCCTCGGTGTGCCGCTTGGACAGCCCCGCGGCCCGGTGCACCCGGCCGCCGAAGGCGACCAGCACCCCGCGCCCGCGCGAGGCGGGGTCCAGCGCCGTGCGGGCGGCGAGGACGACGTTGCCCGGCCCGTCGGGCTCGGCGGCGTCGGCGGCGCGCTGGGCACCGGTGAGCACCACGGGGCGCTCGTCGTCGTGGTGCAGGTCGAGCAGGTAGGCGCTCTCCTCCATCGAGTCGGTGCCGTGCAGCACCACCGCCCCGGCCACCGCCGGGTCGGCCAGCGCCCGCGCCACCGCCGCGCGCACCCGGGCGGCGTCGGCCAGCGACAGCGTCGAGGAGTCCGCGCGCAGGGCCTCCGCGGCGCGCACCCGCACGCCCGGCACGGCCCCGGCGAGCAGGTCCGCCAGCAGCTCCGACGGCCCCAGCGAGGGCACCAGGGCGCCGTCGCCGCCGCGCGTGGCGGCGATCGTGCCGCCGGTGGTGACGACGGCGAGGAGGACTCCGGCGGGGTGTTCGGGCAGCACGCGGACAGGATGCCCGGCCGGGCGTGCGGGCCGCGGGGCGGAGTGGGAGGCTCCCGCCCATGAGCAACCTCAGCGACGACGACATCACCACCACCCCGCTCGGCGCCGGTGGCGGCGGCGACGCCGACTCCGGCGACAGCGACTCGACCCAGGTGGACCCGGCCGGCTCGGACCCGGCCGGCGTGGACCCCGCCGGCGGCGAGGGCGGCGACGCCGACTCCGGCGACAGCGACTCCACCCAGGTCGACCCCGCCGGCTCGGACCCGGCCGGTTCCGACCCCGCCGGGAGCTGATGTGACGCTGGCTCCGTCCCGTCCCGCCGCCGCCCCCGTCCCGGGGGCGGCGGCGGGTGCGGCCGCCCCCGCGCTCCGGCGCGCCTTCGGTGCGGCGGCCGACTCCATCGCCACCGAGCACTGGAACACCCGCCCGCTGCTGGTGCGGGCCGCGCAGCGCTCCGCCCAGGGCGGGCGCGCGGACTTCGACGACCTGCTCTCCACCGCCGACGTGGACGAGCTGCTGGGCCCGCGCGCGCTGCGCACCCCGTTCTTCACGATGGTCAAGGACGGCGTGGGCCTGCCGCGCAGCGCCTTCACCCGCAGCGCCGTCGCCGGCAACCAGCAGCTGTCCGACCTGCCCGACAGCGACGGCGTCGCCCGCTCCTTCGCCGACGGCGCCACGATCGTGCTGCAGGCGCTGCACCGCACGTGGCCGCCGCTGGCCGCCTTCTGCGCCGACCTGGCCGGTGAGCTGGGCCACCAGTGCCAGGTCAACGTCTACGTCACCCCGCCCGGCGCGCAGGGGTTCACGCCCCACCACGACACCCACGACGTGGTCGTGCTGCAGGTCGACGGGCGCAAGCACTGGACGATCCACCCGCCGGCGGTGGAGCTGCCGCTGAAGTCGCAGCCGTCCAAGGCGCTGGGCGCCGACCCCGTCGGCGGGCGCGAACCCGTCATCGACACCGTCCTGGAGCCCGGCGACGCGCTGTACCTGCCGCGCGGCTGGCTGCACTCGGCGCGCACCACCGACGAGCGCTCGGTGCACCTGACCGTCGGGCTGCTGGCCACCACGTGGGCCGACGTGCTCTCCGACGCCGTCGCCGGCGCCGGGCGCGAGGACGTCGCGCTGCGCCGGGCGCTGCCGCTGCCCGGGCACGAGCTCGACGTCGACGCCTTCCGCGCCGCCGCCGCGCGCTGGCTGGACGGCCTGGACGACGCCGCCGTGCGACGGCTGGTGCAGCGCCGGCGCGAGCGCGCCGTGCCCGCCGAGCCGGTCGGCGCGCTGGCGCAGGACGCCACGGCGCGCTCGCTGGCGCCCGCGACCCCGCTGCGCCCCCGGCGCGGGCTGACGAGCCGGCTCGCCGACGCCGGTGAGCGCGTGGAGCTGGTGCTCGCCGACCGGCGCGTGGCCTTCCCGGCGTGGGTGCGCCCCGCGCTGGAGCACGCGCTGGCCGCGCCGGTCACGTCCGCGCAGGAGCTGGCCGACGCCGGGACCGGCGTCGACGTCGAGGACGCCGTCGTCGTGCTGCGCCGCCTCCTGCGCGAGCACGTGCTGCTGCCCGCGGGGCCGGCCTGAGCGCTGGCGGGGCGGGCGCGGTCCTCGAGCGGTTCTCCTGCGCCGCCCGGGCGCAGGAGGACCGCGACCAGCTGCTGGGCACCGCCACGCCGGTGCGCGGCTACCTGCTCGTGGAGGAGCCCGGCCCGTGGGGGCCGGGCGCGGTGCCGGCCTCGCGGCTGGGCGCGGAGCTGACCGCCGCGCTGGGCGCCGCGGCCGCCGCGCGCGGCGTGAAGCTGCTGCTGGTGCGCCGCCCGGACGCCGCCGGGCGCGACCCGGCCGGCGAGCGGCGCGTGTTCCTGGCCGACTGCCGGCGCGGGCGCACCCGGCTGCTGACGCGCCGCGCCCCGGTGGAGGACCTCGCGCGGGCGGCGGCCGACCCCCACGGCTGGGAGGAGGCGCCCGGGCCGCTGCTGCTGGTGTGCACCCACGGGCGCAAGGACTGGTGCTGCGCGGTGCGCGGGCGCCCCGTCGTCACCGCGCTGGCCGCCCTGGACGCCGAGGTGGTCTGGGAGTGCTCGCACCTGGGCGGCGACCGCTTCGCCCCCACCGTGCTGGCGCTGCCCGGCGGCGCGGTGCACGGCCACCTGGCCCCCGACGACGCGCCCGCGCTGCTGGCCGCCGTGCGCGCCGGGCGGGTGCTGCCGGACAGGCTGCGCGGCCGCTGCGGCGACGCCGTGGTGGTGCAGGCCGCCGAGGGGCACGTCCGCCTGCTGCTGGGCGAGGACCGCCTGGACGCCTTCACGCCGCTGCGGGCCGAGCGGCTGCCCGCCGAGCCCTCCCGGTCCTCCGGGTCGCCCGAGCCCGACGGCCCCGCGGGGCCCGAGCGCTGGCGGGTGCGCTTCGACGCCGGCGGGACCCCGCTGGAGGTGGACCTGCGCGCCGGGCGCGCCCCGGCGCAGCGCCTGACGTGCTCGGCGGGCACGGAGCAGTCGGCGCGCACCTGGGAGCTGGAGGAGCTGCGCCGCTGAGGGTGCGGCGGGGGGGGGGGGGGGGGGGGGGGGGGGGGGGGGGGGGGGGGGGGGGGGGGGGGGGGGGGGGGGGGGGGGGGGGGGGGGGGGGGGGGGGGGGGGGGGGGGGGGGGGGGGGGGGGGGGGGGGGGGG
>NZ_JBJLRD010000017.1:0-82517 GCF_050871305.1 Kineococcus gypseus
GTGTGGTGGGGGGGGCGGGGGGGCGGGGGGGGGGGGGGGGGGGGCGGGGGGGGGGGGGGGGGGGGGCGGGGGGGGGGGGCGGGCGCCGGCCGCGCCCCCCCCCGCGCCGGCGCCGCGAGAGGGCGATGAGCAGCCCGCCGCCGAGCACGAGGCCGCCGCCGGCGGCCACGTAGGGGGTGACCTCGGTGCCCGTGCGCGCCAGCCGGCCACCGGCCGTGGCGGCCGGCCGGCTGGTCGGGCGGGTGGTGGGACGGGTGCTCGGGCGGGTGGTGCGCACCGGGGCCGGGGCCGCGGTGACCGGGGCGGTGGTCGGCGCGCTCGTCGGGGCGGTGGTCGGTGCCGGTGCGGGCGCCGACGTGGTCGGCGCCGGGCTCGGCGGCGCGGTGACCGTCGCCACCGAGGAGCGCGGCAGCAGGTCCGGCGTCAGCGGCTGGTTCTCCGGCAGGCCCAGGAAGGCGGTGAAGGCCTCCAGGTCGGTGCGGCCCAGCTCGGTGCGGTCGGTGCCCTGCGCCAGGGTGGCGAAGTTGTCCCCGCCGGCGGCCAGGAAGCTGTTCACCGTCACCCGGTACGTCGCCGCCGGGTCCAGCTCGCGCCCGTCCAGCGCCACCGAGCGCACGTGCTGCCCGGCCGGGGCGGCGGGGTCGTAGGTGAAGGAGAAGCCCTTGGAGACGCCCAGCGCCAGGAACGGGCGCGAGGAGCCCGCCGGCTGCCACTGCTCCTCGAGCACCTGCCGCACCTGCGCGCCGGTCAGGGTCAGGGTGAGCACGGAGTTCGCGAACGGCTGCACCGCGGCGGCCTCGGCGTAGGTGACCACGCCCTCGCCCTCCGCGCCGGAGGGGGCGAGGTCGAGGTCGTCGCGCACGCCGCCGGGGTTCATCAGGGCGAACTGCGCGCCGGCGCCGCGGGTCTGCTGCAGCTGCGCGTCGGCGACGAGGTTCGCCAGCGGCGACTGCGTGCCGCGGTCGTCCTCGCCGCTGGGCAGGCGGGCGCGGCCGACGTCGGCGGTGATGCGCCCGACCGGGCGGGCGCCCTCCTCCTCGGCGAACGCCACGGCCCGGTCCACGATCGCCTGCACCTCGGGGTCCGGGGCGAAGCCCTGCACGGCGACCACCTCGTGCGCCTGCGCGACGACCTCGCCGGTGGCGTCGTCGACCTCGAGCACCACGCGGTCGGCGGCCACCGAGTACGACTCCGCGGAGAGCACCGGGCGGGGCACCGCCCTGCCCTCGACGGGGAACTCGCAGTCGTAGAGCTGGTGGGTGTGCCCGGAGAGGATCACGTCGATCCGCGGCGAGGCGCCGCGCACGACCTCGCCGAAGGCGCCGGTGGTGCGCACCTCCTCGCAGTCGGTGCCCTCGGAGCCCTCGTGCGCCAGCAGGACGAGGACGTCGGCCTCGCCGTTGGCCTCGTCCCCGTCGGAGAGCTCGTCGGCCACCCGGTTCGCGGCGGCGACCGGGTCGGTGAAGCGCAGGTCCGCGATGCCGTCGGGCGCGACCAGGCTGGGGGTGGCGCGCGTGACGACGCCGATGAACCCCACCCGCACGCCGGCGACCTCGGTGGTGCTGGAGGCCGGCAGCGCCGGGCTGCCGTCGGCGAGCGTCACGTTCGCGCCCAGGTAGGGGAACTCGGCCAGCGGCCCGTCGCCCTGCACGCCGACGCGGTCGGTCAGGTCCGCGTAGCCCTTGTCGAACTCGTGGTTGCCCACCGCCGAGGCGGCCACGCCCATGGCGTTCAGCGCCTCCAGCGTCGGGGCGTCCTGCTGGATGAACGAGGTGAAGGTCGAGGCGCCGATGTTGTCGCCGACGGAGACGACCACGGTGTTCGGCTCCTGGGCGCGCATCGCGTCGAGGGCGCCGGCGAGCTGCGCGGTGCCGCCGATCGGGGCGCCGTCGTCGGTCTCGTCGGGCGCCTCGAGGCGGCCGTGCAGGTCGTTGAACGCGCCGATCTGCACCTGCGTGCGCCCGGCGGCGGGCGCGGGCAGCAGGTCGCGCACCTGCCCGGCCGGGGCCGAGGGGGACGGGCTCGCGGTGGGCCCGGGGGTGGGCCCGGCGGTGGGCGCGGCCAGGGCGGCCGGGGCCGCGGCCAGGGGCCCGGCGAGCGCGAGCGCGAGGGCGGCGGGACCGACGAGTCGGACGAGGGGACGGCTCATGAGCTCGCTTCCGCGGGAGGGACAGGCGCGGGCGGAGTCTGCCAGCAGCGGGCCGTGGTCGGGAAGCTCCGCCGCGTGAACTCCCCGTGCCGCCCGGGGCGCGGGGCCGGCTCAGCCGGTGGCCGGCCCGCGCAGGGCGATCTGCACGCCGCGCTGGGCCACGCCGACCAGCCCCCACCGCTCCGCCTCCTCCAGCGGCACCCAGGAGCTCAGGTCGGTGCTGCCGCCGACGTCGAGCACGCGCGGCTCGCGCACCTGCCGGGCGGTGGCGGTCACGAGCACCCGCACGGCGTGGAAGTCCTCCAGCACCCCGCGCGGCGAGCGGCCGGTGAAGTGCTCGGAGCCGATGTCGACGAGGCGCTCGACGTCGACGTCCATGCCGGTCTCCTCGTGCACCTCGCGCACGGCGGCGGTCAGCGGGTGCTCGCCGTGGTCGACGCCGCCGCCGGGCAGCGTCCAGCGCCCCGGGCTGGGCGTCAGGGTGGACAGGCGGGTGAGCAGGATCTCGCGGGCGGGGCTGACGACGACCGCGTAGGCGGCCAGCCGCTGGCGCACCACGGGGGTCGCCGCGTCGGCCGGGGCGCGCAGGCGCTCCAGCTCGGCCGGCTCCACGCGCGCGAGCGCGTCCGGCACCAGCGGCAGCGCGGCCGGCGCGGGCACCCAGCGCCCCGCCCCGGCCGCGGCGGCGCCCGCGGCGGCGGCGGGGCCGGCGGGCGCGGCGGGCGTGGCGGGGCCGGCGGAGAGCACGACGTGCACGGTGTGCAGGTCCACGCCACCCGGGTGGCCGGGGACCTCCCCGTCCACGGCGCGGCGCACGCCGTCGCGCACCTCCACGGGGACGCCGGTGCGCGCCGGCGGAGCGCCGGCGGCGGCCAGGGCCCGCTGGGCGCCGGCGGCGGGGGTCTCGCCGTGCGCGAGCAGCGCCCAGGGCAGCACCGGCCCGGCGCCGGGGGCGCCCGGCGGGGCGGGCGCGTCGCGCACGAGCAGCAGCCCGCCGGCGCGCAGGGCCGCGTGCACCACCACCCGCTGCAGGGCCGGTCGCCCGGCGGCGGGCGGCGGGGCGCTGGGGCTCACCGGCGCCTCAGCTCGCCGCTGCGCGGCCCGGCAGCTGCGCCTCGACGGCGCGGTGGTTCTTGCGCTCGGCGTAGAAGGAGAGGAACGGCACGGTCCCGGCCAGGGCGGTCAGCAGCATGCGCGACCACGGCCAGCGCACGCGGGTGCCCAGGTCGAAGGTCGTGATGAGCAGCAGCACGTAGAACAGGCCGTGCACCGGGCCCATGACGCTGGTGAGGGAGTCGCCGCGGTGCAGCACGTGCTCCTGCACCATCCCGGCGACGACGAACAGCAGCCCGATGCCGGTGACCCAGGCCATGACGCGGTAGCGGGTCAGGGCGGAGCGGACCTTCGGCGCCGCGCTGGTGCCGCTGCCGCTGCCCGCGCCCGCGCTCGGGGCGCCGGTGCGGTCGGCGCTCATCGGGTGCTGCTCACGTCTCGTCCTCCCGGACCGTCGGCGGGGTGTGGGACCCGATCCTGCCCCTCGCCCGCGGGCGCGCCGCCCGCGGGGTCGGCCCCGGCGCCGCCGGCGGGCGCGCGCGCCCCCGCGGCGTCGGCGCGCAGGTCGCGCAGGGCGCGCCGCCACAGCACCAGGGCGAAGACCGCGAAGACCCACCACTGGGCGGCGTAGGCGATGTTGCGCCAGTCCAGGCGCCGGGTGGCCTCGCCGGGCTCGGGCGGCGGCACGGGGCGCAGCCGCACCGCCCCCCCGGCGGCGGGCTCGGCGGCGGCGGGCTCGGCGGCGGGCTCGGTGGCGGTGACGAAGGCGTTGGCGACCGGGTACTGCACGCGGTTGACGAGGTCGGCGGCGCTGACGACCCGCGCGCTGCCGGGCGGCAGCGCGCTCGTGGAGGGGGCCACGTCGGAGGCCTCCGGCGCCTGCACCACGCCGGCGAGGTCGACGGGCCCGGCGGGCGGGGGCGGTGCCGGCTCGCCCTCGGGCACCCAGCCGCGCACGACGGGCACGCCCGTGCCGTCGGCGAGGAGCACGACGCCGAGCACCCACGCGCCGTCGGCGCCGTCCAGGGGCCGGCCGGGCACGAGCAGGTCCACGGCCGGGTCGAAGGAGCCCTGCACCCGCACCCGCCGGCCGACCTCGTCGGCGGCCAGGACCGCGCCGGGACCGCCGGCCGCGGCGGCGGAGACGACCTGCTGGACGGGCACGACGGGCTGCGTGGCCGGGGGCTCGCCGACCACGACGTTGCCGCGGCTCCACTGCCAGGCGCCGAGGACGACGCACGCGGCGACGGCCAGCCAGGCCAGGGCGGTCAGCGCCAGCGCCCGCCCGCCCGCCCCGCCGCCCGCGCGCGGCGCGCCGGCGGCGCTCGGGAGGGGCTGGGCCACGGGGAGAGGGTACGTCCCGCCCCGGCCGGGCCGTCCGGCGCGCCCCGCGCGGGACGGGGAGCGCCGGTGGTAGCGGCGGGCAGGGTTCAGCGCCGCAGGCGGTAGCGGGCGGGGCGGTCCGGGCGCGGGCCGGTGCGGCCGGGGCGCGTGTCGGCGCCGAGCACGGGGGCGAGCAGCGCCAGCAGCAGGAGGAGCGCTAGCAGGACGGGGGCGTTCACCGGGGACTCCGCGCGCCCGTGGTGCTACCGGTCACCGAGTGGATAGCGCTATTGTCTCTGTTCATGTCCGACAGTAGCAGCGTGGCGCGCGTCACCGCCAGCCTCCGGGAGCGCGCCCGCGCCCTGCCGGCCGGGGCCCGCCTGCCCAGCAGCCGGGTCCTGGTCGCCGAGCTGGGGGTGGGCCCGGTGACGGTGCAGCGCGCCGTGGACCAGCTCGTCGCCGACGGCACCGTGGTCACGCGCCCGGGCGCGGGCACCTTCGTGGCCCGCCCCACCGCCACCGGCGCCGCCGACACCGGCTGGCAGCAGGTCGCCCTGGGCGCCTCGCCCGTGCGCGCCACCGGCGTGGTGGCCGCCCTCAGCGCCCCGCCCGAGGACGCGCTGGACATGGCCCGCGGCTACCTGGACCTCTCCCTGCAGCCGACCTCCCGGCTGGCGGCCGCCTGCGCCCGCGCCGCGCGCCGGCCGCAGGCGTGGTCCGTGCCGCCACCGGCGGGCCTTCCCGAGCTGCGCACCTGGTTCGCCCGCCAGCTCGGCGCCGACCGCGAGGACGTGCTGGTCACCCCCGGCGGGCAGGGCGCGCTGTCCACGGTGCTGCGCGCGCTGGTGCCCGCCGGCAGCCCCGTGCTCGTGGCCGTGCCCAGCTACCCGGGGGTCATCTCGCTGCTGCGCAGCGCCGGGCTGGTGCCGGTGCCCGTGCCCGCCGACGCCGACGGGGTGCGCCCGGACCTGCTCGAGCGCGCCTTCGCCACCACGGGCGCGCGGGTGCTGTACGTGCAGCCCACCTACGCCAACCCGGACGGCTCGGTGCTGGCCGCCGAGCGCCGCCGCCCCGTGCTGGAGGCGGCCGCGGCCGCCGGCGCCTTCGTCGTGGAGGACGACTACGCGCGCTGGCTCGGGCACGGGCCCACGCCGCCGCCGTCGCTGCTGCGCGACGACGCCGACGGGCGCGTCATCACCGTCAACTCCCTGACGAAGGCCGCCGCCCCGAGCCTGCGGGTGGGCTGCGTGGTCGCCCGCGGGCCGGTGGCCCAGCGCATCGCCGCGCTGCGCGTGGTCGACGACCTGTTCGTCTCGCGCCCCCTGCAGGAGACCGCCCTGGAGCTGGTCACCGGCGCCGGGTGGGGCGCGCACCTGCGCGCGCTGTCCGCGGCGCTGGCCGACCGGGTGGGCGCCCTGGGCACGGCGCTGGCCCGCGAGCTGCCCGGGTGCTCCTGGGCGCGCCCGCGCGGCGGCTTCTCGCTGTGGCTGCGCCTGCCGCGCGGGGTGGACGACGCCGAGGTGGCGCGCCGGGCGCTGGCGCGCGGGGTGGCCGTGGGGCCGGGTCGGCACCACCTCGTCGCCGAGGAGGACGCCGCGCACCTGCGGCTGTGCGTGGCCGGGCTGCCCTCCGGGCAGGTCGGCGAGGCGGTGCGCCGGCTGGCCGCCGCCCTGTGAGCGGCGCCGCTAGAGTGCCCCGGACACCACCCCCTCGGCCCCCGGAGCACCGTTGCCCACGCGCGCCACGTCCCTGCAGGTCCTGACCACGCTGAACGGCGACCTGCGCGAGCAGGCCTGGGAGGTCTACCACGAGGCCTTCCGGCGCCTCGAGGTCCTCGCCGTGCAGCGCCACCTGATGACGCGCGCGGAGTTCGACGCGGTGTGCGCCGACGAGCGGGTCGAGAAGCACCTCGGCGTCGACGACGAGCTGGACGGGCGCGTGTGCGCCTTCGGCACCTTCACCAACCACCTCGCGGCGATCCCGCTGATCTCCGAGGCGTACTTCGCCCACCGCTGGCCGGAGCACCACGCGCACGGGCGCGTCTGGTACATCGGCTGCCTGGGCGTGCACCCCGCCTACCGCGGCAGCGGGATCTTCCCCCGGATGGTGGCCCACATGTGCGCGGTGGTCGGCGAGCGCGGCGGCGTCGCCGGCATCGACGTGTGCCGGCACAACGAGGAGGAGCTGGCCCTGCCGCAGCTCTTCGGGCGCCTGGTCGACGCCGCCGGCGCCGGGGCGCGGCTGCTGCGCCTGGACCAGCAGAGCTACTGGGCGTGGGAGTTCCCCTCCCCCGCCGGGCCCGGCGAGGACGCGGGCGCGGCGCTGGTCAGACCCCGCCCGGGGCGCTGACGCCCGGGCGGGCGGGCACGCCCGCGCCCGCGCGCGCCAGCAGGGCCGCGACGTCGTCCGGGGCGCCGGCGCGGTGCCACAGCCAGCCCTGGCCCCGCTCGACGCCCAGGTCCGCCAGCACGCGCGACTGCACCGGCGTCTCGACGCCCTCGGCCGTCACGTGCAGCCCCAGCGCGCGCGCCACGCCCACCACCGCGCGCACCACGGCCGCGTCGCCGGCCGAGCCGTCCAGCCCGGAGACGAAGCTGCGGTCCACCTTCACCGCCGTCACCGGGAAGGCGCGCAGGTAGCTCAGCGCCGAGTAGCCGGTGCCGAAGTCGTCGACGGCCAGGCCCACGCCCAGGCGCCGCAGCCGCTGGAGCACCTCCGTGGTGCTGGGGTCGTTCGACAGCACCGACGACTCGGTGATCTCCAGGGTGAGGCTGGCGCCCTCCACGCCCGTCTCGGCGAGGACCTCCTCCACCGCCCCGGGGAAGGAGGGGTGCAGCAGCTGGCGCGGGGAGACGTTGACGGACATGACGAACGCGGCGTCCACCAGGCCCGCCTCGCGCCAGCGGGCCAGCTGGTGCACGGCGGTGCGCAGCACGAACCGGCCCACCGGCACGATCAGGCCGCTGTCCTCCAGCACCGGCACGAAGTCCACCGGCGAGACCGGCCCGAGCAGCGGGCGCTCCCAGCGCAGCAGCGCCTCGACGCCCACGGGGCGGTGCGCCGGCAGGTCGACGATCGCCTGGTAGGCCACGGTGAGCGCGCCCTCGTCCACCGCGTAGCGCAGCGCCAGCTCCAGCTCGATCTCCCCGCCGAGCGCGGTGCGCATGGACTCGTCGAAGACCGCCCACTGCGCGCGGCCGCGGTTCTTGGCGCGGTACATGGCGGTGTCGGCGTCGCGCAGCGTGGCCGCGGCGCTGGTGTGGGCCTCGGCCACCCCGACGGAGGCGCTGAGCACCACCTCGGCGACGCTCAGGTGCGCGGGGCGCTCCACCGCGTGCAGCACGCGCTGCGCGAGGTCCTCGGCGCCGGCGGCGTCGCCGTCGGCGAGGATGACGAACTCGTCGCCGGACAGGCGGGCCACGACCGCCCGCGAGGGCACCTCGCGCACCACCTCGCGCAGCTGGTCGGCCACCGCGCGCAGCAGCTCGTCGCCGCCGGAGTGGCCCCAGGTGTCGTTGACCCGCTTGAAGCCGTCGAGGTCCACGTACAGCAGCCAGGTGCGCACCGGCGCCGCCGGCGGGGCGGCCAGGCGCTGCTCCAGCAGCCGCTCGAGCTCCTGGCGGTTGGGCAGGCCGGTGAGCGGGTCGTGGCTGGCGCGGTGCTGCAGCACGGCGCGCGCCCGCGCCTGGCCGTTGACGGCCGAGACCGCGCGCAGCACCAGCAGGCACAGCGCCACGGCCAGGGCCAGGGCGGTGGCCACCTGCAGCCGCCCGTCGCCGGCCGGCAGGGCCACCAGGGCCGTCAGCGCCGCCAGGGCGGCGGCCAGCAGCGGCAGCCGGCGCAGCGACCACGCGTCCAGCGGCTCGGCGCCCGCCCGCCCGCCGCCGGTGGCCTGCGAGGGGTCCAGGGTGGCCAGCGCGATGAGGAGGTAGGCCAGCAGGAACGGCACGTTGACCGGGTCCGGCGGCACCAGCACCCCCTGCACGCCGTAGACCGCGTAGAGCAGGTCACCGGTCAGCAGCGCCGCGGTGGCCGCGGTCAGCAGCCGGTGGCTGCGGTGGCGCGGGCCGCTGAGCACCAGGTCGACGGCCAGGGCCAGCAGCACCACGTCGATCAGCGGGTAGGTGCCGGCCAGCACGGAGGTCAGCGCGTCGCGGCCGGGCACGCTCGTCGTCGGCTCGACGAGGAAGCGGGCCGCGGCGAGGGCGCCGGCCGCGGCGACGATGCCCACGTCGCAGACGACCTCCCGGCGCAGGCCGCCGTGGGCGCGCACCAGCCGGGTCAGCGCCACGCCCAGGACGAGGTAGCCGGAGAGGGTGAACGCGTCCGCCAGGTGCGCGCCGGCACCGCCGGCGCCCGCGCTCCAGGGGCGCGCGACCGCGCCGAGGAGGAACAACCCCGCCATCCACGGCATCAGGCGCCACGCGGCGCGCGGGGCGGGGCGGTGCACCCGCACCCCGATGAGCTGGCACGCGACGGACAGGGCACCGACGGCCAGCATGAGCGCGGCGCGCACCCCGCCCGGCAGCGGCAGCGGGTACAGCAGCACGCAGCAGGCCGCCGCGAGGGCGCCGACCCGGCCGCCCACCAGCAGCGCGGGGTCGCCACGGCCGTCCGGGAGCACGCGCACGACCTCCCCCTCCGCTCCTTGTCCGGGTGACCAGCATGCTCCCATCGGCGCGGGGTCGCGGGGACCGGAGCGGCCGGAGCGCCCGTCACCCGGATGCCGCGGCCGTCACCCGGACGCCGCGCCCGGCGGTGTCCGCGACACTGCCGGTGCGCACGGGGGCCGGGCGGCGGCCGGACGGGCGGGGCGACGGGGGGCGGAGCGGTGGACGCGGTGGCGGGCGGGGTCGGGGGCGGGGCCGCGGGCGCGGGCCCCGGCGCGGCGGGGCCGGGGGCCGGCGCGGTGCTGCTGCGGCGGGTGCGGGTGCACGGCGCACCGGGCGGCGAGCGCGACGTGCTGCTGGCCGCGGGGCGCGTGCGCGCGATCGCCGACGACCTGCGCCCCGGCGCCGCGGGAGCGGCGGGCTCGCCGGGCGCGCGGGTGCCCGCGGGCGCGGAGGTCGTCGACTGCGGCGGCGCGGTGCTGCTGCCGGGCCTGGTGGACGCGCACGTGCACCTGACGCAGTGGGCGGCGGCGCGCCGGCGGGTCGACGTGCTGCCGGCCCGCTCGGCGCGCGAGGCCGTGGACCTGCTGGCCCGGCACGCCCCGCCCGGCGAGGACCTGGTGCTCGGGCACGGCTTCCGCGACGCGCTGTGGCCGGACGCGCCGCACCGCGACCTGCTCGACGAGCGCTTCGGCGCACGGCCCGTGGTGGTGGTCAGCCAGGACCTGCACGCGGCGTGGGTCAGCTCGGCGGCAGCGGCCCGCTTCGGGGTCGCGGAGCCGACAGGCGTGGTGCGCGAGGCGGAGGCCATGGCGCTGACGGCCGCCGCCGGCGACGTGGGGGCGGACGCGCTGGACCGCTGGGTGGCCGAGGCCGCGGCGGCCGCGGCCGCGCGCGGGGTGACGGGGGTGGTCGACCTCGAGCACGCCCCGCCGGCGGTGTGGGCCCGGCGCGCGGCCCTGGGCGAGCCGGCGGTGCGCGTGTCGGTGGGCGTGTGGCCGCAGTGGCTCGACGACGCGCTCGCGCGGGGGCTGCGCAGCGGCGCCGCGCTGCCGGGCGCGGGGGCGCGGGTGCGGGTGGGCCCGGTCAAGCTCGTGGTGGACGGCTCGCTGGGCACGCGCACCGCGTACTGCTGCGACGCCTACCCCCCGCCGGCACCGGCGGGCCCGCACGGGGTGCTGCGCCTGCCGCCGCGGGAGCTGGAGGCGCTGCTGCGCCGCGCGGCCGCGCACGGCTTCGACGCGGCGGTGCACGCCATCGGCGACGCGGCGGTGGCCGTGGCCCTGGACGGCTTCGCGGCCGCCGGCTGCACCGGGCGCGTCGAGCACGCCCAGCAGGTGCGCGCGCAGGACCTGCCGCGCTTCGCGCAGCTGGGCGTGGTGGCCAGCGTGCAGCCGCGGCACGCCCCCGACGACCGCGACCTGTGCGAGGTGCACTGGGCGCACGGCGCCGGGCGGGCGTACCCGTACGCGGCCCTGCACGCCGCCGGCGCCGAGCTGCGGCTGGGCTCGGACGCGCCCGTGGCGCCGCTGGACCCCTGGGACGCCGTGGCCGCGGCCGTGCACCGCTCGGTGGACGGGCGCCCCGCCTGGCACCCCGAGCAGCACCTGCCGCTGGACGTGGCGCTGCGCGCGGCGTGCGACGGGCGCGCCGCGGTGCGCGCCGGCGACGTGGCCGACGCGGTGCTGGTGGCCGAGCCGCCGGCCGCGGTGCTGGCCGCGGGCGGCGCCGCGGCGCTGCGGCGCACCGAGGTGCTGGGCACCCTCGTCGGCGGGGCCTGGACGCACCGCGCGGGGGTGTGAGGCGACGGCGCCCGCCGCGGTTCACGCCCGCCGCGGCGCCCGCCGCGGTTCACGGACGCGCTGCGGCCCGCTCAGGTGCGCGCGCCCAGCACCGCGTCGACGAAGGCTCCCGCCCGCCGGGCGAGGTCCGCGCGGCGCTCCTCGACGGTGCGGCCGGGGTCGGGGCGCAGCGCCGCGGTGGCCCGCTGCACCTCCACGCAGCGCGCGCACGCGAGGTCGGCGCAGGCGTACACGCCCATGGTGTCGCCTCGGCGGCCGGCGGCGCCGGCGCGGGGCGCGGCGAACAGCGCCACGTCGCCGGCCGAGCGCGTCGTGCGGCACAGGTCGCACATGGCGGCCGCGCGGGCGCCCCCGCCGGAGGGCGCGCGCAGCACGAGCGCGCGCGGGGCCAGCCCCGGCGCCGCGCCCGGCACCAGCAGGCAGCCGCGCTCGGGGGCCCTCGGGTCGCGCCAGCCGGCGACCGGCGCCCGCGGGTCCACCTCGCGCACCCACGCGGGCACGCCCACGCGCGACGCCTCGCCCCTGCTGCAGTTCACGAACGCGCGGCGCACCACCTCCTCGGTGAGCACCGCCGGGCGCACGCCCCCCTCATCCGGCACGGTTCCTCCTCCGGGCGCCGCGCGCCCTTCTCCCTAACCCCTTTAGGCACCAGCCTACGCTGTGCGGAGGTGGTGGTCCAACGGGTTCCGGTCCTCCCGGGGGACCGGAAACCCTCCGGGGGACCGGAACCCGCACGGGGAACCGTTGACGGTGCGTGCACGGGTGTGCCAGGGTTCCAGGACGCCATCCAGAGCGGCTGAGAGACCTGGCTCGTCGACGCCGCAGCAACCCCCCGGAGACGGGAGCGGGTGCTCATGCCGGGAACGATGGGAGAACCCTCGATGAACCGCACCGCGCAGCAGTCGCCGCTGCGCCCGCTGCTCAGCGTGCAGCGCCGGCACGTCGACCTGTGCCGCGTCGGCAGCGCCCTCTGTCGCCGCACCCGCGCCTGACCGCACCGGTCCCGCCGAACCGCCCCGCGGGCCCGCGCGCGGACCCGCCCGCGCGGGCCCGCGCCGCGCCGCGGGCGCGGTCGCACGCCCACGAAGCCGTTGCGGCGCAACGGCTCACCACCACTGGAACCACCCCGCACCGGGCCGCACCCGCGCGCAGCGCGCGCACCGCCGCCCGGGCGCCGCCGCCTGCCCCGGAGGAAACCCTTGAGCGTCGCACCCCCCGCCCCCACGACCCCCTCGCTGCGCGAGCTGTTCGCCGCGCACGCCGGCGCCGTGGCGGTCGTCACCGCCGACGGCGGTGCCGGCCCCGCCGGTTTCACCGCCACCTCGGTCAGCTCCCTGTCGCTGGAACCGCCGCTGCTGGTGTTCAACGTGGCGCGCACCTCGTCCAGCTGGGACGCCGTCGCCTCCGCCGCGACGGTCGCCGTGCACTTCCTGGACGCCTCGCAGACCGACCTGGCCCGGCGGTTCGCCGCCCGCGGGACCGACCGCTTCACCGCTCCCCTGCGCTGGTCGCCGCTGCCGGGCGGCGCCCCGGGCCTGGACGACGCGCCCGTGGTCATCACCGGCCCGGTGGAGCACCGCTTCGCGGCGGGCGACCACCACCTCGTCGTGGTGCGCATCGCCTGGGCGGAGGTGCGGCGGGTGCACGAACCCCTGCTGCACCACGCCGGCGGCTACCACCGCCTCGGCGCGGCCCAGCCCGCCGCGGCGGCCGGGAGCGCGTGGTGAGGGCGCGGCGCGAGGTCCTCGGCGCGCTGGCCGCCGGCCTGACCGCTGCGCTGCTGTCCGCCTGCGCCGGCGCGCAGGCGGAGTCGCGGGACGGCGCCGCGGCCGAGCGGCCCGCCGAGCTGTCGCTGGACGTCCCGGCGGGCACGGAGCTCGTCGTCGCGGACCAGGCCCAGCAGCTGCAGACGGTGTTCGCCGCCTCCGGGCAGGACGCGCAGCTGGCCGCCGAGGTGACGTACGCGAACTTCACCGGCGGGCCGGCCATCCTCGAGGCGTTCCGCGCGGGCGCCGCCGACCTGGCCACCGTCGGGGACACCCCGCCGATCCAGGCCCTCGCCGCGGGCGCCGACGTGCGCATCGTGGCCGCCCGGCGCTCCAGCCCGGACGCCACGCGCCTGGCCGTCGCCCCCGGCGCGGACGTGCAGACCCTGGACGACCTGCGCGGCAAGCGGATCGCCTACGCCGAGGGGACCGCCCAGCAGTCCATCGTGCTGCGCGCGCTGGCCAGGGCGGAGCTGGAACCCGGCGACGTCGAACTCGTCGGCCTGCAGCTCGGCGACTTCCCCGACGCCGTGCGCACCGGCCAGGTGGACGTGGCCGTGCTCGGCGAGCCGAACCTGACGAGGTTCCTCGAACGCGCACCGGGCGGCAGCGCGCTGCCGGTGGAGGAGACCCGGGGCACCGCCACCGGCCTGAGCTACCTGTACGCGCGCGGCGAGGCGCTGGACGACCCGGCCAAGGCCGCCGCGATCGCCGACTACGTCACGCGCTGGGTGGCCGCGCAGCAGTGGGTCAACGAGAACCGCGAGGAGTGGGTGCAGCGGTACTACGTCGAGAACCAGGACGTCGCCGCGGAGGACGGCCGGCGCATCGTGGAGACGAACGGCACGGTGACGTTCCCGCCGCTGGACGAGGACCTCATCGCCGTGCAGCAGAGCACGATCGACACCATCGCCGACGCCGGGCAGCTGCCCGTGGACGACCTCGACGCCCACGACGGCTTCGACCTGCGCTTCGCCCCCGTGGTGGCCGACGCGGTCGCCGCCGCCGGGGCGACCGCCGCCCCCGTGGAGGTGGCCCGGTGAGCGCCACGCACAGCCCCGCCGCGGCCGGCGCGCTGGGCACCCCCGGCGCGGTCACCACCGCCCCCACCCACGCTCCCACCCCCGGCGCCACCACCGGCGCCACCCCCGGCGCCACCACTGGCCCCACCCGCGCGCAGCGCCCCGCGCGGCGCGCGCGCCGGCTGGGGCCGGGGCGCCCGCTGCCGCTGTCGCGGCTGTGGGGGCCGCTTCTGCTGCTGGCCGCCTGGACGGCCGGGTCCGCCAGCGGCGCGCTGAGCCCGGACACGCTCTCGGCGCCGTGGACCGTGGTGGGCACCGCCGGCGAGCTCATCGCCGACGGGCGCCTGCAGTCGAACCTGCTCACCTCGCTGACCCGCTCGGGCCTGGCGCTGGTGGCGGGCGTCGGGGTCGGCACGGCCCTGGCGCTGCTGTCCGGGCTGAACCGCTGGGGCGAGGCCCTCGTGGACGGCACGATCCAGGTCAAGCGGGCCATCCCGTCCCTGGCGCTGATCCCGCTGGCCATCCTGTGGCTGGGCATCGGCGAGCCGATGAAGGTGACCGTCATCGCCCTGGGCGTGCTGGTGCCGGTGTACCTGACCACCCACGCCACCCTGCGCGGCGTGGACGCCCGGTTCGTGGAGCTGGCCGAGACGGTGGGGCTCGGCCGGCGCGAGTTCGTCACCCGCGTGGCGCTGCCCGGCGCCCTGCCGGGGTTCTTCACCGGACTGCGCATGGGCGTGACCGTCTCCTGGCTGGGCCTGGTGGTCGTCGAGCAGATCAACGCCACCAGCGGCATCGGGTACCTCATGACCCAGGCGCGCACCTACGGGCAGACCGACGTCATCGTCGTCGGCCTGGTCGTGTACGCCCTGCTGGGCCTGGCCTCCGACGCCCTGGTCCGCGCGGCGGAGAGGAGGGCGCTGTCGTGGCGACGCTCCCTGGCGGGCTGACCGCCCCGGCCGTGCGCACGCGCGGCCTCGTGCGCCGCTTCGGCGGGCGCACCGTGCTGGACTCCCTGGACCTGGACCTCGCGCCGGGCGAGTTCACCGCCCTGCTGGGCCGCTCGGGTTCGGGCAAGAGCACCCTGCTGCGCGCCCTGGCGCGCATCGACCACGAGGCCGAGGGTTCCGGCGCGATCGAGGAACCCGGCGACGTGTCGGTGGTGTTCCAGGACTCCCGGCTGCTGCCGTGGCTGCGGGTGCTGGACAACGTCGTGCTGGGCCTGCGCGGCGCGGACGCCCGCGAGCGCGGGCGCCACGCGCTGGCGGAGGTCGGGCTGGCCGGGCGCGAGCGCACCTGGCCGCACCAGCTCTCCGGCGGCGAGCAGCAGCGCGTGGCGCTGGCCCGCTCGCTGGTGCGCGAACCGGCGCTGCTGCTGGCCGACGAGCCGTTCGGCGCCCTGGACGCGCTGACCCGGCTGCGCATGCACGACCTGCTGCGCGAGCTGCACGCCCGGCACCGGCCCGCGGTGCTGCTGGTCACGCACGACGTCGACGAGGCGATCGCCCTGGCCGACCGCGTGCTCGTCCTGGTCGACGGCCGCCTCGGCCTGGACGTCCCCGTGGACCTGCCCACCCCGCGCCCGCGCGAGGACCCCCGGGCCGCCGCGCTGCGCGCGCGCCTGCTCGGCGCGCTCGGCGTGCACCCCGAGCACCCCGAGCACCCCGAGCACCGCGGAAACCCCACCCCGACCCGCACCCCGGACGGAGAGACCCGATGAGCACCACCGCACCGCGCCGGCTGCACCTGAACGCGTTCCTCATGAGCGTGGGCCACCACGAGGCGGCCTGGCGGCTGCCCGAGAGCGACCCGCACGCCCACCTGGACGTGGCGCACTACCAGCACCTGGCCCGCACCGCCGAGCGCGGCCTGTTCGACTCGGTGTTCTTCGCCGACTCCCCCGCCCTGTACGGCGACGTGCGCCGCCGCCCGGCCGGCGCGCTGGACCCCACCATCCTGCTGACTGCGCTGGCGGCGGTGACCAGCCGCATCGGGCTGATCGCCACCGCCACCACCACGTACAACGCCCCCTACGAGCTGGCCCGCCGGTTCGCCTCGCTGGACCACGTCTCCGGCGGGCGCGCCGGGTGGAACGTGGTGACCACCGCGACGGCGGAGGCCGCGCGCAACTTCGGCCTGGACGAGCTGCCCGCGCACGCCGAGCGCTACGCGCGCGCCGCGGAGTTCCTCGACGCGGCGCGGCGCCTGTGGGACAGCTGGGAGAGCGGCGCGGTGCTGGCGGACAAGGCCGCCGGGGTGTACGCCGACGCCGAGCGCGTGCACCCGGCCGCCTTCGAGGGCCGCTACGTGCGCGTGGCCGGCGCGCTGAACGTGCCGCGCTCGCCGCAGGGGCACCCGCTGCTGGTGCAGGCCGGCTCCTCCGAGGACGGCAAGGACCTCGCCGCCCGCTACGCCGACGCGGTCTTCACCGCCCAGCAGACGCTGGAGGAGGCGGTGGCGTTCGCCGCCGACGTGCGCGGACGCGCCGCGGGGTTCGGGCGCGACCCGCGCACGGTGCTGCTGCTGCCGGGGATCGTGCCGGTGCTGGGCTCGACCGAGGAGGAGGCGCGGCGGCGCGAGGCGGAGCTGGACGAGCTCATCGTGCCCGAGCACGCCCGCCGCCAGCTGGCGGCCACGCTGCGGGTGCCGGAGGAGGAGCTGGCCCTGGACCGGCCGCTGCCGGCCGACCTGCCCTCCGAGGACGAGATCGAGGGCGCCAAGAGCCGGTACACGCTCATCGTGCAGCTGGCGCGGCGCGAGCACCTCACGGTGCGCCAGCTCATCGGCCGCCTGGGCGGCGGGCGCGGGCACCGCACCCTCGCCGGCACGCCCGAGCAGGTCGCCGACGCGCTGCAGACGTGGTTCGAGGCGGGGGCGGCGGACGGCTTCAACGTCATGGCCCCCGTGCTGCCCTCGGGGCTGGAGGAGTTCGTCGAGCACGTGGTGCCCGAGCTGCAGCGGCGCGGGCTGTTCCGCACGGAGTACACCGGCACCACGCTGCGCGAGCACTACGGCCTGCCGGTGCCGGTGCACCCGCGCGAGCGCGAGCGCGGGACCTCCGCCGCGACCCCCACCGCGCCCCCCGCCGCGACCCCCGCCGCCGCGCCCGTCCCGGCGCCGGTGGACGTGCGCGAGCGCGAGGCGGTCCCGGCCGGCTGAGCGGCCGCCGCGCCCGGCGGCGCGGGGGCGGCGCGGGGACGGCGCGGGGACGGCCCGGGGACGGCCCGGCGGTGCGCCGAGCCGTCCCCGCCCGTTCACGCGGTGGACACCGCGGTGTCGTGCGGGCGCGGTACCCACGGGGCCGCACCCACCGGCCGACGGCGCCCGCCGCGGCCACCCACCCCAGGAGGACCCGTGCTCCCGAACCGGAACCCCCGACGCGCCGCGCTGGCCGTGGCCCTGGCCGCCGCGGTGGCCGTCCCCGCGCTCGCCGCGCCCGCGAGCGCCGGCGAGCGCCGCCCGCCGCGCGAGCCCGCGCTCTTCACCGAGCGCGCCGTGCTGGCCGTCTCCGGCGAGGTCGCCGAGATCCTCGCGGTCACCCCCGACGGGCGCACCGCCTTCTACACCGACTCCGCGACCGGGCGCGTGGGCGCGGTGGACCTGTCCGACCCGTCGGCCCCGCGAGAGAGCGGCACCGTGGAGGTCGGCGGCGAGCCCACCTCGGTGGCCGTCACCCGCGACGGCCGCTTCGCCCTGGTCGCGGTGGACACCACCGACGGCGCGTTCACCACCCCGTCGGGGAACCTGACGGTCGTGGACGTGCGCACCCTCAGCGTCGTGCGCACGATCGACCTCGGTGGGCAGCCGGACTCGGTGGCCGTCTCCCCCGACGGCCGGCGCGCGGCCGTGGCGATCGAGAACCAGCGCGACGAGGAGCTCGTCGTCGACGGCGTCGAGGGCGGGCTGCCGCAGGCCCCGGCCGGGTTCCTCTCCGTCGTCCACCTCAAGGGCGCGCCCGAGCGCTGGAGCGCGGCGGCGGTGGACCTCACCGGCCTGCCCGGCGCGCTGTTCCCCGAGGACCCCGAGCCGGAGTTCGTCGACGTCGACGCCGCCGGCGTCGCCGCGGTGACGCTGCAGGAGAACAACGCCGTGGCGCTGGTGGACCTGCGCTCGCGGCGCGTGGTGGGCTCCTTCTCGGCCGGCGAGGTGCACCGCACCGACGCCGACGTCGAGGACGACGACGTGGTGGCCTTCGACGACGAGCTGACCGCGCCGCGCGAGCCCGACGCGGTGCAGTGGACGCCCGGCGGCAACCTCGTGACCGCCGACGAGGGCGACCTGGCGCCCGACCCCGCCGGCGGGCGCGGCTGGACGGTCTTCTCCCCGCGCGGGCAGGTGCTGTGGGCCTCGGGCTCCTCCGCCGAGCGCGCGCTGGCCGACGCCGGCCGCTACCCCGACGGGCGCAGCGACGACCGCGGCGCGGAGTTCGAGGGCGCCGAGGTGGCCACCGTGCGCGGCACCACCTACGCCTTCATCGGCTCCGAGCGCGGCGGCGCGGTGCTCGTGCACGACCTGCGCCGCGAGCGCTCCCCGCGCCTGCTGCAGGTCCTCGAGACCGGCGCGGCGCCCGAGGGGCTGCTGGCGGTGCCCTCGCGCGGACTGCTCCTGGCCGCCGACGAGGAGGACGGCACGATCAGCGTCTTCGGCCTCGACGGCGGGCAGCACCGCCGCTGACGCGCCGCCGCTGACGCGCCCGGGCGCGACGGGGGCTCACTCCCACTCGATCGTCCCCGGCGGCTTGCTCGTCACGTCGAGCACGACGCGGTTGACCTCGAGCACCTCGTTGGTGATGCGGGTGGAGATGCGCGCCAGCACGTCGTACGGCAGGCGGGTCCAGTCCGCGGTCATGGCGTCCTCGGAGCTGACCGGGCGCAGCACCACCGGGTGCCCGTAGGTGCGCCCGTCGCCCTGCACGCCCACCGAGCGCACGTCGGCCAGCAGCACCACCGGGCACTGCCAGATCTCGCGGTCCAGGCCGGCGGCGGTCAGCTCCTCGCGGGCGATCGCGTCGGCGGCGCGCAGCACCGCGAGGCGCTCGGGGGTGACCTCGCCGACGATGCGGATGCCGAGGCCGGGGCCGGGGAAGGGCTGGCGCCACACCATCGCCTCGGGCAGCCCGAGCTGCTCGCCGACCGCGCGCACCTCGTCCTTGAACAGCGCGCGCAGCGGCTCGACGAGCTCGAACGCCATGTCCTCGGGCAGGCCGCCGACGTTGTGGTGGCTCTTGATGGTGGCCGCGCCGGTGCCGCCGCCGGACTCCACCACGTCCGGGTACAGCGTGCCCTGCACGAGGAAGCGCACCTCGCCGCTGCCGCCCTCGGCGGCGACGACGTCGCGGGCGGCCTGCTCGAAGGCGCGGATGAACTCCCGGCCGATGACCTTGCGCTTGGCCTCGGGGTCGACGACCCCGGCCAGCGCCTCGGCGAAGCGCTGCGCGGCGTCGACCACGTGCAGCTTCACGCCGGTGGCGGCCACGAAGTCCTGCTCGACCTGCTCGGCCTCGCCGGCGCGCAGCAGGCCGTGGTCGACGAACACGCAGGTGAGCTGCTCGCCCACGGCGCGCTGCACCAGGGCGGCGGCCACGGCGGAGTCCACCCCGCCGGAGAGCCCGCAGACCACCTTGCCGTCGCCGACCTGCGCGCGGATGCGCGCGACCTGCTCCTCGATGACGTTGCCCGTCGTCCAGTCGGCCGGCACCCGGGCGCCCTCGCGCAGGAAGTTCACCAGCACGTCCTGGCCGTGGGCGGAGTGCCGCACCTCCGGGTGCCACTGCACCCCGTACAGGCGCCGCTCGTCGTCCTCGAACGCGGCGACCGGGGTGTCCGCGGAGGAGGCGACCACGCGGAAGCCCTCGGGGGCGGCGGCGACGCTGTCGCCGTGGGACATCCACACCGACTGCTCGGCGGGCTGGTCGCGCAGCAGGGTGGAGGCGCCCGGGTCGCTCAGGCGCGCCACCGTGCCGCCGTACTCGCGCCGGCCGGTGCGCTCGACCTGCCCGCCCAGGGCCTTGGCCATCGCCTGGAAGCCGTAGCAGATGCCCAGCACCGGCACCCCCGCCTCGAAGAGGGCGGGGTCGACCTGCGGGGCGTCCTCGGCGTAGACGCTGGCCGGGCCGCCGGAGAGGATCACCGCGGCCGGGTCCTTGGCCAGGATCTCCGCCACGGGCGTCGTGCTGGGCACGATCTCGGAGTAGGCGTCGGCCTCGCGCACCCGCCGGGCGATGAGCTGGGCGTACTGGGCGCCGTAGTCGACGACGAGCACGGGGCGGTGGGCGCGCTCGGCGGCCACCTCGGCGGGGTCGGTCTGGGCGGTCTCGGGCGCGTCCGGCGTCACCGCTCCAGGGTATCGGCCGGGTGCCGCCGGCCCGGCCACCGGCGCCGGGCCCACCCCGCGCACCCCGTCGAGACCGCCACGGTGCGCGATAGCGTCTGCACAGCACGTTCTCAACGACGAGGAGGCACCGTGCGACCCCACACCCCTGCGCGCCGACGGCCCACCGCCCTGGTGGCGGCGGCCCTCGCGCTCGCGCTGACCCCCGCGCCCGCGGCGGCCGCGGACCCCGACGGCCACCGCCGCCCGCACCACCCGCACCGCCCGCCGGGGGTGAGCGCGGCCGACCGCGCCCTGGCCGCGCCCTCGCTGCGCGAGGACCTCACCCGCGAGCGCTTCTACTTCGTCATGGCCGACCGCTTCGAGAACGGCGACACCTCGAACGACACCGGCGGCCTGGGTGCCGACCGGCTGGCCAGCGGGTACGACCCCACTCACAAGGGCTTCTACCACGGCGGCGACCTGAAGGGGATCATCGACCGCCTGGACTACGTCGAGGGCCTGGGCACCACCGCGATCTGGCTGACGCCGTCGTTCGAGAACCGGCCCGTGCAGGGCGAGGGTGAGAACACCTCCGCCGGCTACCACGGCTACTGGATCACCGACTTCACGCAGATCGACCCGCACCTGGGCACCAACGAGGAGCTGGAGCAGCTCGTCGACGCCGCGCACGCGCGCGGCATCAAGGTGTTCTTCGACATCATCACCAACCACACCGCCGACGTGATCTCCTACGCCGAGGGCAGCTCGGAGTACGTCCCCAAGAGCGAGGTGCCCTACCGCGACGCGGCCGGCCGGGAGTTCGACGACCGCGAGGTCGCCGGCAGCGACGCGTTCCCGGCGCTGGACGCGCAGACGTCGTTCCCGTACACGCCCGTCCTGCCCACCCCGGAGGACGCGACCGTCAAGGTGCCGGCCTGGCTGAACGACCCGACGATGTACCACAACCGCGGCGACGCGCGCTTCGACGGCGGCGAGTCCGACCAGTACGGCGACTTCGTCGGCCTGGACGACCTGTTCACCGAGCGCCCCGAGGTCGTCGAGGGCATGACGGACGTCTACCGGGCGTGGGTGGACTTCGGCATCGACGGGTTCCGCATCGACACCGTCAAGCACGTCGACACCGGGTTCTGGCAGAGCTTCGCCCCAGCGATCCGGCAGCAGGCGCTGGCCGCCGGCAACGACGACTTCTTCTCCTTCGGCGAGGTGTACGACGCGGACCCGGAGTTCCTCTCGCGCTACACCACCGAGGCGGGCCTGCAGGCGACGCTGGACTTCGGGTTCCAGGACCGCGCGCGTGAGTTCGGCAGCGGCGGCGCCACCCGCGCGCTGCAGGAGTTCTACGCCCTGGACGACCACTACACCGACGCCGACTCCAACGCCTACTCGCTGCCGACGTTCCTGGGCAACCACGACATGGGGCGCATCGGCGCGTTCCTGCGCGACGACGCCGCGGGCGGCGCCGACGACGAGGAGCTGCTGCGGCGCGACCAGCTCGCGCACGCGCTGATGTACCTCACGCGCGGGCAGCCCGTCGTCTACTACGGCGACGAGCAGGGCTTCACCGGCGACGGCGGCGACCAGGACGCGCGCCAGGACGTGTTCGCCTCGCGGGTCGGCACCTACAACGACGACGACCTCATCGGCACCGACGCCACCACGGCGCAGGAGAACTTCGACACCTCGCACCCGCTGTACCGCCGGATCGCCGAGCTGGCCCGGCTGCGCGAGCGGTACCCCGCCCTGGCCGACGGCGCGCAGGTGCACCGGTACGCCTCGGACGGCCCGGGCGTGTACGCGTTCAGCCGGATCAGCGACGAGGACGACCGCGAGCACCTCGTGGCCGTGAACAACTCCGAGCAGGACCGGACCGTCACCTTCGACACCTTCAGCCCGCGGACCGCGTTCCGCGGGGTGTGGCCCGCCGGCACCGGCTCCGTGCGCTCGGCGCGCTCGGGGGAGGTCACGGTGACGGTGCCCGCCCTGTCGGCCGTCGTCTGGCGGGCGGCGGCACCGCTGCGCAGGTCGTGGCGCGCGCCGACCCCGGTGTTCACCACCGGTGACACCGTCGGCGGGCGCGCCGAGGTGGGCGTGGACGTGCCCGGCGGCGGCTTCGACCAGGTCACCTTCGCCTACCGCGTGGCCGGCGCGCGCGGGTGGACGCGCCTGGGCACCGACGACAACGCCCCGTACCGCGTCTTCCACGACGTCGCGGACGTCCCCGAGGGCACGCGCCTGGAGTACCGCGCCGTCGTGCGCGACCACTCCGGCAACCTCGCCGCCGCCGGGACCTCCGCGACGGTGGTGGCCCCGCCGCCGGAGACGCCGGCGGGACCGGGGTCGGTCACCGTCGCCGGGTCGTTCAACAGCGAGATCGGGTGCACCGAGGACTGGCAGCCCGGGTGCGAGCAGGCCGGGATGGCCCTGGACCCGGCCACCGGGCTGTGGACGCTGGCCGTGGACCTGCCGCAGGGCTCCTACGAGTACAAGGTCGCCCTGGACGGCGGCTGGGCGGAGAACTACGGCGCGGGCGGGACGGCGAACGGGGCGAACACCGCGCTGGTCGTCCCGCCCGGCGGGGCGCGGGTCGTGTTCACCTACGACCACGCCACCCACCTGGTCACCGCGGCGCTGGGCTAGCGCCGCACGGCCCGTGACACGCGCGTGAACCCCTCCTCTCAGCCCGCGCGAGCGGTTGAGAGGAGGAGTTCACGCGACCGGTCGCGCCGGGCAACACGGGCGACCCGGCACCGCGCTGCACTGGGTGCTCCACCTCGGAGGGAGCTCCCGTGCCGCACCTGTTCTCGCCGTTCACGCTCAAGGGCGTGACCCTGCGCAACCGCACCGCCATGTCGCCCATGACGATGTACGGCTCCGTGGACGGACGGATGGACGACTACCACGTGATGTACCTCGGGGCCCGGGCCGCCGGCGGCTTCGCCCTGGTCTTCCCCGAGCAGGTCGCCATCACCCCCGACGGGCGCACCACGACCTCGTGCGCCGGGATCTGGGAGGACGGCCAGGTCGCCGGCCACGCCCGCGTCGCCTCCATGATCAAGAAGATGGGCGCCGTGCCGGGCATCCAGCTCGGCCACACCGGCCGCAAGGGCAGCGAGCTGCCCCCGCACGTGGGCACCAACGCCCAGGGCAGCTGGAAGGCGCTGCCGCCGGAGCACCCGGACGGCTGGACGTGCGTGGCGCCCTCGGCGATCCCCTACGGCGGCGACCACTCCTTCCCCGTGCACGAGCTGACCCGCGAGGAGATCCACGGCCTGCACCGCTCGTACGCCGACGCCGCGCGCCGCGCCCTGGAGGCCGGCTACGAGTGGCTGGAGTTGCACTTCGCCCACGGCTACCTCGGCGCCAGCTTCTTCTCGCCGCTGGCGAACCAGCGCACCGACGAGTACGGCGGCAGCGTGCGCAACCGGGCGCGGTTCCTGCTCGAGGCCCTGGACGCCGTGCGCGAGGTGTGGCCCGAGCGGCTGCCGCTGACCATGCGCCTGGGCGCCGACGACTTCCACCCCGACGGGGTGCGCTTCGAGGACTCGATCGAGGTGATCGGGTGGATGAAGGAGCACGGCCTGGACCTGGCCGACGTCAGCTTCGGGTTCAACACCGACGACATGGTCGACCCGCCGTTCGGCGAGTCCGCCGGCTTCGTCGACCGCGCGGCGCGCGTGCGCGAGGAGGTCGGCATCCCGGTGGCGTGCAGCTGGAACCTGGGGGTGCCCTCGGTCGCCGACGCCGCCGTGCGCGAGGAGCGCATCGACGTGGCGATGCTCGGGCGCCCGGCGCTGTCGAACCCGCACTGGCCGGTGTGGGCGGCGCGCGAGCTCGGCCACGAGGACCCCTTCTCGCTGGTGCCGGCGGACTGGGCGTGGTGGCTGCGCAACTTCCGCGGGCACGCGCCGAGCATCGGGCTCCCCGCTGCCGGCACCGCCGTGCCGGCTCCGCGCGAGGCCGGCGCGCAGCCCGCCGTGGAGGTGGCCGGGCGGGCGTGAGCCGTGCCGCGGCGCCCGCGCCCCTACCGGCAGCGCGGGCGCCGTGGCACCGTGGTCGCGTGGAGCTGGAGGACCTCGTCCGGCTGCGGCGGGTGCGCGACCTCGTCGACCGGGAGCACGCGCAGCCGCTGGACGTCCCGGCGCTGGCGCGCGCCGCGCTGATGTCGCCCGGCCACTTCTCCCGCAGCTTCCGGGCCGCGTACGGGGAGACGCCGTACGCCTACCTGATGACCCGGCGGGTGGAGCGCGCGAAGGCGCTGCTGCGGCGCGGCGACCTGACGGTCACGCAGGTGTGCCACGCGGTGGGGGCCACGTCGCTGGGCTCGTTCAGCTCGCGCTTCACCGAGCTGGTCGGCGAGAGCCCCAGCGCCTACCGGGCGCGCCACCACGACGCCGGCGCGGTCGTGCCGCCGTGCGTGGCGAGGGTGCGCACGCGGCCGGTGAGGCTCCGGCCGGCGTCCGACCGGTCAGGGACGGAGAAGCCCGCGCAGCGGGCGCGCCCCTAGCGTGGAGCGCATGGACATCACGCTCTCGCAGTGCTTCATCGCCGTCGACGACCACGAGGCCGCGATCGCGTTCTACCGCGACGCCCTCGGCCTGGAGGTGCGCGCCGACGTCGAGTTCGAGGGGATGCGGTGGACGACCGTGGGCTCCCCCGCGCAGCCGGACGTGGAGATCGTGCTCGAACCGCCCCTGGCGGACCCGCACGCCTCCCCCGCCGACCGGCGGGCCGCCGCGGAGCTGCTCGCCAAGGGCATGCTCCGCGGCGTCATCTTCCGCACCGGCGACTGCGACGCCACCTTCGAGCGGGTGCGCGCCGCCGGCGGGGAGGTGCTGCAGGAACCGACCGACCAGCCGTACGGCGTGCGCGACTGCGCCTTCCGCGACCCCGCCGGCAACGCGCTGCGCTTCACCCAGCCGAAGGACCGCTGACCGGCCGCGGTCAGCGGGCGGCGAGCTCCTCGAAGCCCACGCCGGTCCACTCCGCCGAGCGCGCCCACAGCCACGCCGCGTCGGCGGTGTCGTACGCCGCCGCCGAGGCCCGCTCGGGCACCGGGAAGCCCTTCCAGCCGCCGAACCCGTCGGGGCCGAAGTACTGCCCGCCGCGCGCGGCCGGGTCGGCGGCGGCGCGCAGCAGCGGCCACGCGCCCCGCGCGGGCGGGTGACCCACCGCGCGCCCCAGCGCCCGGCCCAGCGCACCGCCCACCGGGACGTGCGGCGCCAGCGGCGTCGCCTTCCACAGGTTCGTGTCCGACAGGCCCGGGTGCGCCGCGGTGGAGACCAGCGCGGCGCCCGCCGAGCGGGCGCGCCGCTGCAGCTCCAGGGCGAACAGCAGGTTCGACAGCTTCGACTGCCCGTAGGCGTGCCAGCGCGAGTAGGAGCGCTCGCTGAGGTAGTCCTCGCGATCCAGCGGGCCGAAGCGGTGCGCGACGCTGGCCACGCTCACCACCCGCGCGCCGTCCCCGGCCAGCAGCAGCGGCAGCAGCAGGCCCGTCAGGGCGAAGTGGCCCAGGTGGTTGGTGCCGACCTGCAGCTCGAAGCCGTCGGCGGTGCGGCCGAACGGCGGCGCCATCACGCCGGCGTTGTTGACCAGCACGTCCACGCTCGCGCGCCGCTCGGCGACCTCCGCGGCGGCGCGGCGCACGCCGGCCAGGTCGGCCACGTCCAGCACGAGGACCTCCGCGGACGCCTTCACGCCGGAGTCGGCGACGTCGGCGCGCAGCCGCTCCAGCGCCGCCTCGCCGCGCGCGGCGTCCCGGCACGCCATGAGCACGTCCGCGCCGCGGCGGGCCAGCTCGGTGGCCACGTGCAGGCCCAGGCCGGAGTTCGCGCCCGTCACCAGGGCGGTGCGCCCGTCCTGCGGGCCCAGCGCGTCGGGGGTCCAGGGGGCCGCGGACCGCTGCCCGCTCACGCGGGCTGGTACGGGGAGACGACGACCTCGACGCGCTGGAACTCCTTGAGGTCGGAGTAGCCGGTGGTGGCCATCGAGCGGCGCAGCGCACCGACGAGGTTGGTGGTGCCGTCGGCCAGGCGGCCCGGGCCCTCGAGGATCTCCGCCAGCGGCGCCACCGTGCCCACGTGCACGCGCTCGCCGCGCGGCAGCACCGCGTGGTGCGCCTCCGGGCCCCAGTGCCAGCCGCGGCCGGGGGCCTCGGTGGCCCGCGCCAGCGCCGCGCCGAGCATCACCGCGTCCGCGCCGCAGGCGATCGCCTTGACGATGTCGCCGGAGGTGCCCACGCCGCCGTCGGCGATGACGTGCACGTACCGGCCGCCGGACTCGTCCATGTAGTCGCGCCGGGCCGCGGCCACGTCCGCGACCGCGCTGGCCATGGGCGCGTGGATGCCCAGGGTGCGGCGCGTGGTGTTGGCCGCGCCCCCGCCGAAGCCGACGAGCACGCCGGCGGCGCCGGTGCGCATCAGGTGCAGCGCGGCGGTGTACGTGGCCGCGCCGCCGACGACGACGGGCACGTCCAGCTCGTAGATGAAGCGCTTGAGGTTCAGCGGCTCGGTGCGCCCGGAGACGTGCTCGGCCGAGACCGTGGTGCCGCGGATGACGAAGAGGTCCACGCCCGCGTCGACGACGACCTTCCAGAACTCCTGCGTGCGCTGCGGCGACAGGGCGCCGGCGACCGTCACGCCCGCGGCGCGCACCTGCGCCAGGCGGGCGGTGATCAGCTCGGCCTTGACCGGCTCGGCGTAGATCTCCTGCATGCGGCGCACCGCGATCGCGGCGTCCAGCGAGGCGATCTCGGCCAGCAGCGGCTCGGGGTCCTCGTAGCGCGTCCACAGGCCCTCGAGGTCGAGCACGCCCAGGCCGCCGAGCTGCCCGATGGCCACCGCGGTGGCCGGCGAGGCGACGGAGTCCATCGGCGCGCTGAGCACCGGCAGGGAGAAGTGGTACGCGTCGATCTGCCAGGCGGTGGACACGTCCTCGGGGTCGCGCGTGCGGCGGCTGGGGACGATCGCCACGTCGTCGAAGCTGTAGGCGCGACGCCCCCGCTTGCCGCGGCCGATCTCGATCTCGTACACCCCCACAGGCTACCGGCTGCCCGGCACCCGCCCCTCCCGCGCGGCGGCGGGGACGGGTGCCGCGCCCTCGGCGGCCGCTGCTGCGGCGCGCGGCGGCCGCGTGGTCCGGCGGCCGCCGCGCCCTCAGCGGCCGCTGCTGTAGTTCGGCGCCTCGACCGTCATCTGGATGTCGTGCGGGTGGCTCTCGCGCAGGCCGGCCGGGGTGATGCGCACGAAGCGCCCCACCCGCTGCAGCTCCGGCACCGTGCGCGCGCCGGCGTAGAACATCGACTGCCGCAGCCCGCCGACGAGCTGGTGCGCCACCGCCGCCAGCGGGCCGCGGTAGGGCACCTGGCCCTCCACGCCCTCGGGCACGAAGCGGTCGTCGGAGGCGACGTCGTTCTGGAAGTAGCGGTCCTTGGAGAAGGAGCGGGCGCCGGAGCGCGTCTGCTGCGCGCCCAGGGAGCCCATGCCGCGGTAGCTCTTGAACTGCTTGCCGTTGATGAACACCAGGTCGCCGGGGCTCTCCTCGCAGCCGGCCAGCAGCGAGCCGAGCATCACGGTGTCCGCGCCCGCCACGAGGGCCTTGGCGATGTCGCCGGAGTACGCCAGCCCGCCGTCGCCGATGAGCGGCACGCCCGCGGGACGGGCCGCCTTGGAGGCCTCGTGGATGGCCGTCACCTGCGGCACGCCCACGCCGGAGACGACGCGCGTGGTGCAGATCGAGCCCGGGCCCACGCCCACCTTGATGCCGTCCACGCCCGCGTCCACCAGCGCCTGCGCGGCGGCGCGCGTGGCGACGTTGCCGCCCACGACGTCCACGTGCGCGGCGGCGCTGTCCGACTTCAGCCGCGAGATCATCTCCAGCACCGCGCGCGAGTGCCCGTGCGCCATGTCGACCACGAGCACGTCCACGCCCGCCTCGACCAGCTGCATGCCGCGCTTCCAGGCGTCCTCGAAGATGCCGATGGCCGCGGCCACCCGCAGCCGGCCGTCCTCGTCCTTCGTGGCCAGCGGGTACTGCTCGCTCTTGACGTAGTCCTTCACCGTGATCAGGCCGGTGAGGCGGTCGCGCTCGTCGACGATCGGCAGCTTCTCGATCTTGTGCTTGCGCAGCAGCTGCTCGGCGTCCTCGGAGCTGATGCCCACCGGGGCGGTGACCAGCGGCATCGGCGTCATCACCTCGCGCACGCGGCGGGTGAAGTCCGTCTCGAAGCGCAGGTCGCGGTTGGTGACGATGCCCACGAGGGTGCCCTCGCCGTCGACCACGGGCACGCCCGAGATGCGGTAGCGACCGCACAGCGCGTCGACGTCCGCGAGGGTGGCGTCCGGCGAGGTCGTCACCGGCCGCGTCACCATGCCCGACTCCGAGCGCTTGACGATGTCGACCTGGTTGGCCTGCTCGTCCGCGGAGAGGTTGCGGTGCAGCACGCCCAGCCCGCCCTGGCGGGCCATGGCGATCGCCATGCGCGACTCCGTCACCGTGTCCATGGCGGAGCTCAGCAGCGGCACGCGCAGCGAGACGCGCTTGGAGACCCGTGAGGTGGTGTCCGCCTCCGAGGGGATGACGTCCGACTCGCCGGGGAGCAGCAGGACGTCGTCGTAGGTCAGCCCGACGAACCCGAACGGGTCGTGGGCGGGCTCGTCGTGGGCCGGGGCACCGGGGGCGGGGTTCGACGCGGTCACCCTCACGATGCTACGGCTCGATCAGCCCTGCGCCGACGGCTCCGCCCCCTGCCCGCCCCCCGCCGGGGCGACGTCCGCCACGGACGGCGTCGACGGCGAGGGCACCGGGGAGGGCGAGGGCTCGGGCGAGGGCAGCGCGTCGTCGCCGGTCGGCGGCGCCGGGGACGCCGGCGGCGCGTCGACCGGCCCGGCGCCGCCCGGCGGGAGCGCACCCGGACCGCCGGAGAGGTCGGTGGGGCCGGTGCTCGGCGGCGTGCCGCCGCCCCCACCGGCGTCCTCGCCGTCGCCGCCGTCGCCGGTCGGCGCCGGGGAGGCCGACGGGTCGTCGGTGGCGGGCGTGTCCGTGGGGGTGCCCGTCGGGGTCCCGGTGGGGCCGTCCGTGGGGGTGCCCGTCGGGGTCCCGGTGGCGCTGTCCGTGGGGGTCCCCGTGGGGTCGTCCGTCGGGGTCCCGGTGGGGCTGTCCGTGGGGGTGCCCGTGGGGGTGTCCGTCGGCGTCCCGGTGGGGGTCCCCGTCGGGGTCTGCGCGGGGGTCCTCGTCGGCGTGGACGGCGACCCCGTGGACGGCGACCCCGTGGACGGCGAGCCGGCACCGCCACCGCGCGTGGGCTGGGCGGGCAGCGGGGTGGACGGGCCGCCGGTGCCGCCGGTGCCGCCGGTGGTGCTCGGGACGGGGCGCGGTGAGGTGGGGCTGCCGTCGTCGGGGGCGTCGACCGCGGCGCCGACGGCGGCGGGGGTCGCTTCGGTGGTGGGCGCGCTGGGCGTCGCGGACGCGTCGCCGGAGCTCTGCACCAGCTCGGGCAGCGTGACGGACGCGGTGCCGTCCGGGGAGGCGAGCCCCGTCGACGAGGTCGACGACGGGGCGTCGACGGCGAGCGGGACCGGGGTCTCGCGCTCGAGCCGCCGCAGGGTGTACTCGACCTGGCGCACCAGCTGCGGGTCGCCCTCGGCGCTGCGCAGGCGCTCCAGGAAGCTGCCGAGGCGCTCGACCGCGGCCTGCCGGTTCCCGCGCTCCGCCACGACCTGCGCCTGGCGCACCTCGCGCTCCACGCGCTGCTTGGCGGTGCCGCCCAGGGCCTGCATGACGCGGTCGCCGAACCACTCGGGCAGGACCGCGGTCACGGGGCTGCCGATCGCGGTGGCGCTCCCGGTGAGCCCGGAGCCGCCCGTGGCGGCCGCCGCGGCGGTGCCGCCCAGCAGGGCGAGCACGGCGCAGGCCGCGGCCGTGCCGCGGCCCAGCCGCTCCAGCGTGCGCCGGCGCGCCACCAGCACCCGCGGGGCCGGGGCACCGGGGGCGGCGGGCAGCTCCTCGCCCGGGGCGGGCTCGGGCAGCTCCAGCGGGCGCACGCCGGCGGTCTCCGGGTCGGCGTGCGTGGCGTAGGCGTCCAGCAGGCGCGCCACGGTGTCGGCGAGGTCGCCCTCGGTGGCGCGGTGCGCGCCGAGGCGGTCCAGGAGGGCGTCGGTGGCGAGCAGCTCGGGCACGGTGGGCACCTCGCGCTCGCCGCGCAGGTGGCCGCGGCCGTCGGTGCTCACGAGGTCACCCGCAGGGAGGTGTCGGCCAGGGCGGTCTTGCGCAGCTTCTGCATGGCGCGGTGCTGCGCCACGCGCACGGCACCGGCCGTCATGTCCAGGGCGCGGCCGGTCTCCTCGGCGGACATGCCCGCGCCCACGCGCAGCGTGAGGATCTCGCGCAGCTTGGGCGGCAGGGTGTCGAGCAGGCGCCCGACGGTCTCGGCGTCGAAGGAGTCCATGGCCAGCTGCTCGGGACCGGGCTCGGCGGCCGCGGAGTCGGGGACCTCGTCGGTGGGCACCGGTGCGCGGTAGGCGGCCCGCTGCGCGTCGGCCACCTTGTTGGCCGCGATGCGGTACACGAACGCCTCGAACGGGCGCCCGGTGTCCTTGTAGCGGGGCAGTGCCGTGAGCACGGCGATGCAGACCTCCTGTGCCGCGTCCTCGGCGGCGTGATCGGCTCCGGGCAGTCGCCCGAGCCGAGCCCGGCAGTAGCGGTGGACGAGGCGGCGAACCGCTGCCAGGAGGTCGGCGACCGCGCCCTGCTCCCCCGACAGGGCGCGGGCCGCCAGCTCTTGGAGCCCCCCGGCATCCACCCTGCTCATCGCTCGCTCGTCCTGCGGCGTTACACCCGGCGCGCCCGCGGGGTCCAGGTCCCCGTCGAGGGGACCCGCCCCGTCCGGGCCGTCCGCGTCGACGCGGACGCCGTCGACGCGGACGCCGTCGACGCGCGCGCCGTCGAGGTGCGTGCCGTCGACGCGCGCGCCGTCCAGGGGAGCCCCGTCGACCCGCGCGCCGTCGCGGGGCGCCCCCTCGCGAGGGACGGGCGGCAGGGCGGTGGTGCGCACCTCGAGGTCGTCGGGGGCGAGGTCCGCGGGGGCAGCACGGCGGCCGGAGCGCCGCGCGGCGTCCGCCCCGGCCGGTCCACCGGCCTCGTCGCCCCCAGGGCCCACGGACCTACCGTACGAGACCCCAGCGGAATCCCACAGCCACCGCCTGCGCGCGGTCCGCCGCCTCGAGCTTGCGGAAGAGCCGGCGGGCGTGCGTCTTGACGGTGTCCTCCGAGAGGAACAGCTCCCGGCCGATCTCCGCGTTGCTGCGCCCGCGGCTCATGCCGACGAGCACCTGGCCCTCGCGCTCGGTGAGCACCGGCGCACGGCCGGACAGCACCGTGCGGGTGCGCCCGCCGCCGCGGCGGCGCGAGACGTCCTGCAGGGCCTGGAGCACCGCGGTGGCGAGCTCCTCGCGCGAGACGTCCTTGACGACGTAGCCGCGCGCGCCGGAGGCGACCGCGCGGGCGACGCCGTCGCCGTCCTCGGCCATCGTGGCCATGAGCACGTTGGCCTCGGGGTGCCGGGCCAGGAGGCGGCGCGCCGCCTCGACCCCGCCGATGCCCGGCATGCGCACGTCCATGATGACGAGCGAGGGCCGCTCGACGGGCCAGCGCGTCAGCGCCTCCTCGCCGGAGGCGGCACCGACGACGCGCGTGACGCCGGGGACCGCGGCGACCATGCGCCGCATCGCCTCACGCGCCAGCGGGAGGTCGTCGCAGACCAGAACCGTAGCCACCACTTGCCTCTTCCCTGTACGGGTGGGACACCCCCGTCCGTGGGAGCGTCGCGGCGCGGGGAGCGCCACGGTGGAGGCATCGGCACGCGGGGGTGCCCACCTGAGCGCACGGCGGGCACCCGCGGGCGGCGGCCGCTCGCCGCTGCGCGCCGGGGCGACCGCCGCTGCGCGCGCGGGCCGGTCGGCCTCAGGCGTGCACGGCGGCGGCGCAGCGGCGCACCGCGTCGGACAGCGACGCGGCGCGCTCGCAGCCGGGCACCGCGTCGGGCCAGCCGGGGCCGACGAGGACCACCAGCGGCGCCGGGCGCACGCGCAGCAGCGCCAGGACGCCCTCGAGGTCCGCGGAGGTGCGCGGGGAGCGGGCGTGCAGCAGCACCGCGGGCGGGCGGGTGCGGCGCACCGCCGCGGCCAGCAGGCGGGCGGGCACGCCGTCGCCCGCCGAGCGCGCCCCGGCACCGGCCTCGGCCAGGGCGGCGGCCGCGGCCACCAGGGCGGGACCGCGCGGGGCGGGGTCGGCGCCGGCGAGCAGCACGGCGCGCTCGTCGTCGCGGGTGGGCAGCAGCGCCAGCGCGCGGGCGACGGCCTCGTGCAGCGCGGCGTCGTCGGTGGCCAGCGCGGGCCCGAGCACGGCGTCCCACGCGGCGGCCGCCCCGCGGGCGCGCACCTCCTCGGCGAAGCGGTCGGCCAGGCTCTGCACGGCCCAGTCCTGCAGCTCGCCGCGGCTTCGGGGCACCGCCGCGGCACGCCGCTCCGCCGCGGCGTCCTCGGCGGCGTCCTCGGCGGCGTCCTCGGCGGCGTCCTCGGCGGCGTCCTCGGCGGCGTCGGCCTCGGCGGCCTCCTCCTGGTCGGGGGCCAGCCCCTCGCCGGCGGGGACGGCGGGCGCGGCGGCGCCGGCCGCGGGACCCGGCGCTGCGGCGGGCGCGGCGGCCGGGTCGGGCCCGGCGATGGCGGCGGCGTCGGTGACGGCGGCCTCGATGACGGCCGCGGGGATGGTGGAGACGCTGGCCAGGGCGAAGCCGCCGTCGGCGACGGCGGTGGTGGCGGCGATGGCGGCGGCCTCCGCGGGGGCCACCCCCTCCAGGGTCAGCCGGCGCATGACGACCAGGCGCGCGAGGTCCGTGGAGGAGTAGCGCCGGTGCGCGCCGGCGGTGTGCTCGCTGGGCCCCAGGCCGTAGCGGCGGTCCCAGGTGCGCAGCGTCGCGGGCGCGACCCCCAGCCGGCGGGCCACGGCGGCCACGGTGAGGGTCATGCGCGGAGCGGGCGGCGCTGACGCCCCCTGGGAGGAGGACACGGGTGGATCCTCCCGCGCGCGGCGCGGAGCCGCCACTCCCCCGCCCCCGCCGGGCCGCTCGGGGCGGGAGGGCCCCACAGGTTGTTCAGGGTTGTTCACCGCCGGTCGCGCACGGACGAGGGCCCGGGAGGCGGGTCGTTCACAGGAGAAGCAGGTTGTTCACAGGGTTGTCCACGGGTGGTGCACAACCGGGTCGCCGGGCACGGCAGCAGGGCCGCCGCGTGTGGCGCAGGTCACCCGGATCGGGCCTGAACAACCTCGACCCAGGGGCTTGAACAACTTCTGGCGCGGTTGTAGCGTCCTACCTCGTCAGCAAGATCCACCTCCGCGGCACCCCCGCACCAGCCCCCAGGAGCACACCATGGCCGAGATCTCCCGCCTCCCCGGACCCGTCGCCGACATCTGGGAGTGGCAGCTCGTGGGCGCCTGCCGCGACGCCGACCCGGACCTCTTCTTCCACCCCGAGGGCGAGCGCGGCCCGGCCCGCCGCAACCGCGACGCCGCCGCCCAGGCCGTGTGCGCCGGCTGCCCGGTGGTGCAGGAGTGCCGCAAGCACGCCCTGAAGGTGCGCGAGCCCTACGGCGTCTGGGGCGGCCTGACCGAGGACGACCGCGAGACGATCTACGCCGCGGAGCGCCGCCGCACCCTGCGCGTCGCCAGCTGACGCCGCCCGGCGGGCGGGGGCCCGCCGTCGACCGGCGTGCGCCGCGCGCGGTGGTGCGGTGCGCGGCACGCCGCAGCAGGACCAGCAGCTCGAGGACCATGCAGCACGAGGACCAGCAGCACGAGAAGAGGCCCGGACCCCTCGCGGGGTGCCGGGCCTCTCGTCGTGCGGGGAGGGTCAGTGGCCGTGGCCGTGACCGTGGCCGGCGGCGGCCGGCTCCTCCTCCTTCTTGTCCACCACGAGGGTGTCGGTGGTCAGGACCATCGACGCGATCGAGGCGGCGTTGACCAGCGCGGAGCGGGTGACCTTGACCGGGTCGATGACGCCGGCGGCCAGCAGGTCCACGTACTCGCCGGTGGCGGCGTTCAGGCCGTGGCCCACCTCGAGGCCGCGCACCTTCTCCACCACGACGTAGCCCTCGTGACCGGCGTTCTCGGCGATCCAGCGCAGCGGCTCGGTGGCCGCGCGGTGCACCAGCTTCACGCCGGTGGCCTCGTCGCCCTCCTTGCCCAGGCCGCCCTCGAGCACCTTCACCGCGTGGGTCAGGGCGCTGCCGCCACCGGCGACGATGCCCTCCTCGATGGCCGCGCGGGTGGCGGAGACGGCGTCCTCGATGCGGTGCTTCTTCTCCTTCAGCTCCACCTCGGTGTGCGCGCCCACCTTGACGACGACCACGCCGCCGGCCAGCTTCGCGAGGCGCTCCTGCAGCTTCTCGCGGTCCCAGTCGGAGTCGGTGCGCTCGATCTCGGCCTTGATCTGCGCCACGCGGCCCGCGACGTCCTCGGAGGCGCCGGCGCCGTCGACCAGGGTGGTGTCGTCCTTGGTGACGACGACGCGGCGGGCGGTGCCCAGCACGTCGAGGTCGACCTGGTCGAGCTTGAGGCCGACCTCCTCGGCGACGACCTGGCCGCCGGTGAGGGTGGCGATGTCGCCCAGGATCGCCTTGCGGCGGTCGCCGAAGCCGGGGGCCTTGACGGCCACGGCGTTGAAGGTGCCGCGGATCTTGTTGACGACCAGCGTGGACAGGGCCTCGCCGTCGACGTCCTCGGCGATGATCAGCAGCGGCTTGGAGGTCTTGAGGACCTTCTCCAGCAGCGGCAGCAGCTCGGTGACCGTGGAGATCTTGCCCTGGTGCACGAGGACGTACGCGTCCTCCAGCACCGCCTCCTGGCGCTCGGCGTCGGTGACGAAGTAGGGCGAGATGTAGCCCTTGTCGAACTGCATGCCCTCGGTGAAGTCCAGCTCCAGCGCGGTGGTGGAGGCCTCCTCCACCGTGATGACGCCGTCCTTGCCGACCTTGTCGAAGGCGTCGGCCAGCAGCTCGCCGACGCTGGCGTCCTGGGCGGAGATGGTGGCGACGTGGGCGATGTCGCCCTTGCCGTCGACCTCGCGGGCGAGCTCGAGCAGCTGGTCGCCCACGGCCTGCACGGCCGCGTCGATGCCGCGCTTGAGGGCGGACGGCGCCGCGCCGGCGGCGACGTTGCGCAGGCCCTCGTGGACCATCGCCTGGGCCAGGACGGTCGCGGTGGTGGTGCCGTCGCCGGCGACGTCGTTCGTCTTGGTGGCGACCTCCTTGGCGAGCTGCGCGCCGAGGTTCTCGTACGGGTCCTCGAGCTCGACCTCGCGGGCGATGGTGACGCCGTCGTTCGTGATCGTCGGCGCACCCCACTTCTTGTCGATGACGACGTTGCGGCCGCGGGGGCCGAGGGTCACCTTGACGGCGTCCGCCAGGGCGTCGACGCCGCGCTCGAGGGAGCGGCGGGCGTCCTCGTTGAACGAGAGCTGCTTGGCCATGTGCTGTTCCTTCCGGATCTTCGCGGGCGAACGGGAGACGCCCCGGGCACCCGGTCTCGGGCGCCCGGGGCGTCGTGGTCCGTCAGCCGCTTACTTGGCGACCTTGGCGAGCACGTCGCGCGCCGAGAGGATCAGCAGCTCGTCGCCGCCGTACTTGACCTCGGTGCCGCCGTACTTGGAGTAGATGACCTTGTCGCCGACGGCGACGTCGACGGGCACGCGGTTGCCGTTGTCGTCCACGCGGCCCGGACCCACGGCCAGGACCTCGCCCTCCTGGGGCTTCTCCTTGGCGGTGTCCGGGATGACCAGACCGGAAGCGGTCGTCTGCTCCGCGTCGAGCGGCTTGACGACGATGCGGTCCTCGAGCGGAGTGATGGAGACCGACACTGAGCGGCCCTCCCCTTCTGCGTACTCGGTACGGATCTGGTGTGCTGGCGGGCCGGGTGCGGGGCCTGCGCCGACCGTCGTCGCGGGTGCCGGACGGTGCCGCCTCGCCTGGCACTCCCTCGTGCGGAGTGCCACCGGCGCTGGGTCAGAAGTTAGCACTCCCGCACCCCGAGTGCCAGGGACGGTGCCCGGTCGGGTGATCGCCGCCCCGCCTGGCACAGTCGGGGCGTGGACCCCGCCGACGTCGCCGCGCTGACCTCCCCCGCCGGGCGGGCGCTGCTGGAGCTGGTCGACGCCGCCGGCCCGGCCGACCCCCTGGCGCTGGGGCAGCGGCTGCGCCGCGAGGGGCACGAGCCGGCGCTGGTGGCGCTGGCCATGACGCAGGCGCGCCTGCGCGAGCGCGCCGTCGCCAAGCTGGGCGAGCGCGCCCGCGGGCTGCTGCTGACCCCGGCCGGCGTGGAGCAGGCCACCCGCGCCGCCGTCGCCGCCGAGCACGCCGCCCGCTTCGCCGGCGCCGGGGTGCGCCGGGTCGCCGACCTCGGCTGCGGCATCGGCGCCGACGCGCTCGCCCTGGCCGACGCGGGCCTGGACGTGCTGGCCGTGGACGCCGACCCGGGCACCGCCGCCGCGGCGGCCGCCAACCTCGCCGGCCGCGCGCGGGTGCGCTGCGCCGACGTCACCGCCGGCGTCGTCGACGAGCTCGGCCCCGGCGACGGCGCCTGGTTCGACCCCGCCCGCCGCACCGCCGGCGGACGCCGCCTGCTCGACCCCGAGGCCACCTCCCCGCCGCTGTCCTTCGTGCTCGCCACCGCCGCGCGGGTGCCGGCCACCGGCGCGAAGCTGGCGCCGGGCCTGCCGCACGAGCTCGTGCCCGCCGGCGCCGAGGCCCAGTGGACGTCCGTGGACGGCGACGTGGTCGAGGCGGCGCTGTGGTGCGGCCCGCTGGCCCGGCCCGGCGTCGCCCGCAGCGCCCTGCTGCTGCGCGACGGCGGGCGCTGGTCGCTGGACGACGCGGACAACCCCGTGCCCGACGTCGGGCCGGTGGGCACGCACCTGCACGAGCCCGACGGGGCGGTCGTGCGCGCCGGCCTGGTCGGCGCCGCCGCGCGCCTGCTCGGCGGGCGCCTGGTGGACGGGACCATCGCCTACGTCACCACCGACGGCCCGGCGAGCACGCCGTTCACGCGCTCCTACGCCGTGCTCGACGTGCTGCCCTTCGGCCTGAAGGCGCTGCGCGCGCACCTGCGCGCGCGCGACGTCGGGCCGCTGACGGTCAAGAAGCGCGGCACCGCCGTGGACCCGGACGTGCTGCGCCGGCAGCTGGGGCTGCGCGGCTCGGTGCCGGCCACCGTGGTGCTCACGCGCGTGGCCGGGCGGCAGACGGTGCTCGTCGTCGAGCCGGTGGGCTGAGCCCGGGCCCCGCCGCCCGGGGCCCCGCCGCCCGGGGCCCCGCCGCCCTCAGACGCGCGCGCGCAGCACCAGCGCGTCGATCCCGCCGGGCTGGTAGTAGCGCGCGCGGCGGGCGAGGACCTCGAAGCCCTCGGAGGCGTACAGCGCCTGCGCCGGCGCGTTGTCGGCGCGCACCTCCAGCAGCACGCGGGTGGCCCCGGCGTCGCGGGCGGCGGTCAGCAGCGCGCGCAGCAGCCGCCGGCCCAGCCCGCGGCCCTGCGCGCCGCGGGCCACGCCGATCGTCTGCACGTCGGCGTCGGCGCCGGAGACGGCCAGCCCGGCGTAGCCGAGGACCTCCTCGCCCTCCAGCGCGACGAGGTAGGTGCGCCCCGGCGCGGCCAGCTCGCCCCAGAACGTCTCCACCGACCAGGCGGTGGGACCGAACAGGTCCGCCTCCAGGCGCTGCACGTCGGCCAGGTGCCACCAGCGCGCCGGCGCGAGCACCACCCCGGCCCCCGCGGCCCCCGAGCTCCCCGAGCTCCCCGAGCTCCCCGAGCTCCCAGCGCCTCCCGGGTCCCCGGCGCGCGCCGGCGCGGCGCTCACGCGGTGACGCGCTTGCGGCCCGTGGGCTCCACCGCGTCCGGGCGGCGCAGGTACAGCGGCTCGACGGGCAGCAGCCCCGGGCCGCCGCGGCCGGCGAGCGCGTCCACGGCGACCTGCGCGAGCCAGCCGGCGTCGACGTCCGAGAGCGGCCCGGCCGGGCCGAGCGCGTCGGGGTGCAGGGCGGCGCCGCGGCCCACGACGGGCAGGCCGTCGCGCCGCACGGCCGCGGGGGCGACGACGTCGGGACCGGCCAGGCGCACCGGGCGGCCGTCGCGGGCGCCGTAGCGGGCGGTGTGCACCTCGCGCCGGCGCGCGTCGGTGGCCACGAGGAACTCCCCCCGCACCAGCCCCTCGGCGAGCGCCTGCGCGGCCAGGGCGTCCAGCGAGCACACCCCGTGCAGCGCCGCCCCCCACGCCAGCGCCAGCGCGCGGGCGGTCACCAGCCCCACCCGCAGGCCGGTGAAGGGGCCCGGGCCCACGCCCACCGCCACGTCGGTGACCTCGCCGCGCTCGCGGCCGGCGGCGCGCAGCGCCTCGGCGACCGTGGGCACGAGGACCTCGTTGTGGTGGCGCGCGTCGCCGGCGCGGCGCGAGCCCAGCACGCGCTCACCGTCGTGCAGGGCCACGGCGACGCCGTCGGTGGCGGTGTCGAGGGCCAGCATCAGCACGCGGCGAGCTTAGGCGGTGGCCAGGCGGCGCACGAAGGCCACCGTCTCGGCGAAGGCCGCCGGCGCGTCGCGGTCCAGCGTCAGCACGTGGAAGCTGTCGCGGTAGACGACCTCGGTGACCTCCCGCGAGGACACCCCCCGCAGCACCCGGGCGCTGGAGGCGGCGGGCACCACGTGGTCCACCGCGCTGCGCAGCAGCAGCAGCGGCTGGTGCACCCGCGGCAGGTCGCGGCGCACGGCGCGCCACAGCTGCGCCTGCGAGCGCAGCGCCCGCAGCGGGGTGCGCTCGTAGGCCAGCTCCACCGCGCCGGGGTCGGCGAGGTCCCCGGCGATGGCCGGGCGGGTCGCGCGCAGGCGGCCGAGGACCTCCACGGCCACCTCCAGGTGCGGCGCCAGCGCGACGGCGGGGTTGGCCAGGACGAGGCCGTCGACGAGGTCGGGGTGGCGCTGGGCGGCGCGCAGCACCAGCGCCCCGCCCAGGGACAGCCCCGCGGCCACGACCACCTCGTGCTGCGCGCGCAGCCGGCGCAGCGCGGCGACCACCTCGGCCAGCCACTGCCGCCAGGTGGAGCCGTTGCACGCCTCGACGGTGCGCCCGTGCCCGGGCAGCAGCGGCACGTCCACGCCGGTCCCGGCGTCGGCCAGCGCGCGCGCCCAGCCGTGCACGCTCTGCGGGGTGCTGGTGAAGCCGTGCACGACGGCCACGCCGGCGCGCGCACCGGGCACCGCCTCGCGCCAGGGGCGGGCGCGCTCGTCGCGCTCGAGCAGGTCCGGCCCGCTCACGCGCCCTCCCCCAGCGCCGCGGCCAGGTCCACGCCCTCCCAGCGCCGCCCGTGCGCGCGCAGCCGCGCGGTGCGCGGCTCGACGGGCACCTCGCCCTCGTCCACCCCGGCGGTGGCCCCGTGCGGGCGCTGCAGGTGCACCTCCAGGCGCTGGCCGGTCAGGTCCTCCACCAGGCCCGCGCCCCACTCCACGACGGTGACCGCCTCCTCGGCGTCGGCGTCCAGGTCGAGGTCGTCGACCTCGGCCAGGGAGCGGACCCGGTAGGCGTCCACGTGCACCAGCGGCGGGCCCTCGCGCAGGGAGGGGTGCACGCGGGCGATGACGAAGGTCGGGGAGGTCACCGGCCCGCGCACCCCCAGCCCCTCGGCCAGCCCGCGCGTCAGCGTCGTCTTGCCCGCGCCGACGTCGCCGGAGAGCACCACGAGGTCGCCCGCGCGCAGCAGGGCGCCCAGGCGCCGGCCCAGCTCCCCGGTGGCCGCGGGGGTCGTCAGCTCCAGCTCCACCGCGCTCACGGCCGCCCCCGGACCGGGCGCAGCGGGCGCGCCGGGCGGCGCGGCACCGGCAGGACGACCTCGTCGGCCGGCGCGGCCGCGCCGCCGGCCGCGCGCGCCAGGAGCCGCTCGAGGCGGGCGGTGACCACCGCGGGGTGCTCGAGCATCACCAGGTGCCCGGCCTGGCGCACGAGGACGTGCTCGGCCCCGGGGACCGCGTCGGCGATGGTGCGCCCGTGCGCGGCCGGCGTCATGAGGTCGCGCTCGGCGGCGACGACCAGCACCGGCCGCCCGGCCAGCGCGGCCAGCGCCGCGCTCTCGTCCAGCGTGCCGAAGGCCGGCAGCAGGTCGGCGATGGTGCCCACGGAGGTGGCGGCCATCATCCGCGCGGCCAGGCGCTCGACCTCCGGGGCCACCGGGGAGGCGAACGACCAGTGCGAGACGAGCCGCTGCTCCACGTCGGCGCCCAGCCGGCGGCCGCGCTCGAGGACCTCGGCGCGCCCGGCGGCGCGCTGCAGGGCCTGCTCGGCCCAGCGCACCAGGTGGCGCCCCAGCAGGGGCAGGCCGTGGTCGAGGGCGGCCAGCCCCCCGGAGCTGGTGGCGACCAGGCCCACGGCGCGGGTGCGCTCGAGCAGGTCCGGGCGCCGCACCGCCAGCTCCATGACGGTCATGCCGCCCACGGAGTGCCCCACGAGCGCCAGCGGGCCGGTGGGCGCCACCCGGTCGAGCACGGCGCCCAGGTCGTCGGCCAGCCGGGCGACGCTCACCGGCCCGGCGGGGCCGCGGGTGGAGCGGCCGTGGCCGCGGTGCTCGGGCAGCACCAGCCGGTAGCGCTCGCGCAGCGCCAGGCGCTGGAAGCACCAGGCGTCGGCGGACAGGCCGTAGCCGTGCAGCAGCACGACGGTGGGTGCGCCCGGCGGCGCGGCGGCGGCCGGGTCGACCTCCACGTGCAGCAGCGCGCCGTCGTCGGTCTCGACCCGCACCGCCTCGCCCACCAGGGGCTGCAGCTCCTCGCGCGCGGGCGCGGTGCGCCGGCGCGGTCGCAGCGCACCGGCCGCCCTCACCACGCGCGCCCCCCGGCCGCGGCGCCGGTCCAGCGCCGCGGCACGCGCGGGCCGATGCGGGTGACGACCTCGTAGGCGATGGTGCCGGCGGCCTCGGCCCAGTCCTGGGCCGTGGGTTCCTCGGGGCGCCCGGCCGCGGCTCCGGCGCCGAGGACGACCACCGGCTCCCCCGGCGCGAGCTCCTCGCCGCCGAGGTCGACGACCACCTGGTCCATGCACACGCGCCCCAGCACCGGCCGGCGCCGGCCGGCGACGAGCACCGCCCCGCCCCCGCCGCCGGGTCGGGAGGAGGCGTGCCGGGGCAGGCCGTCGCCGTAGCCGAGGGGGACCAGGCCCAGCGTCGTGGCGCGCGGGACGACGTGGGTGAGCCCGTAGGACACGCCCGCGCCCGCCGGCACCGCGCGCACGTGCGCCAGGCGCGCGGTCAGGGTCATGGCCGGCACCAGGCCCAGCCGCTCGGCGGGCGCGACGGCCGGCGCAGGGCTCACGCCGTACAGGGCGATGCCGCAGCGGGCCAGGTCGAAGCGGGCGCGCGGCTCGAACAGGGCCGCGGCGGAGTTGGCGTGGTGCAGCAGGCCCGGGTCCACCCCGCGCGCGCGGGCGGTGGCCACCGCCGCGGCGAAGGCGTCCAGCTGGGCGTCCACCGAGGCGTCGCCGGGCACGTCGGCGGAGGCGAAGTGCGCCCACGTGCCGCGCACCCGCACCGCGCCCTCGGCGACCAGCGCGGCCGCGGCGTCGAGCAGGTCCGGCCACAGCGCCGGGGAGGCGCCGCCGCGGGACATGCCGGTGTCGACCTCCAGGTGCACCGCGGCGGTGCGCCCGGCGGCGCGGGCGGCGGCGGCCACCGCCTGCAGCGCCCACGGCGCCGAGACGGACAGGTCCACGTCGGCGGCCACGGCCGGGCCCGGGTCCACCCCCGGGGTGAGCAGCCACGCCAGCACCGGTGCGCCGATCCCTGCCGCGCGCAGCGCCAGGGCCTCGTGCACGTGCGCCACGCCCAGCCAGCTCGCCCCGCCGGCCAGCGCCGCGCGCGCGGCCGGCACGGCCCCGTGCCCGTACCCGTCGGCCTTGACCACCGCCATCAGCTGCGCGCCGCCCAGGCGGTCGCGCAGCGCGGCGGCGTTGCCGGCGATGGCGTCCAGGTCGACGACGGCCTCGGCGGCCAGCCCCGGCGACGGCTCGGGCGGCGCGCCGCGGGGAGCGGGCGCGGCGGCCCGGTCCACGGCCTCGTCCACGGCCTCGTCCACGGCCCGGTCCACGGCCTCGTCCACGGGTGAGCCCACCCCCCGACCGTACCCGCCGGGCGCGGGCCGCTGGCGCCCGGCGCGGCGCCCACGCCCACCGCACGGGGGCCGCCCGCTCACCAGCCCGGCAGCGACGTCAGCGCCGCCGGCACCGCCTCGGCGACGTCCAGCGCGCTGACCGGCCCGCCGGCGCTGGCCAGCTCGGCGGCCCAGCCGTGCAGGACGGCGGCCTCGGCGGCCACCTCGGCGGCCAGCGCCGGCTCGCGGGCCAGCTCGGCGGCGCGGGCGGCCAGGGCGGCGCCGAGCACGCCGGCGAGCACGTCGCCGGCGCCGGCGGTGGCCAGCCAGGCGGGGGCGGAGGCGGCGGTGAGCACCCGCCCGTCCGGGCCGGCCACGGTGGTCACCGCGCCCTTGAGCAGCACGGTGGCGCCCGTGGCGGCCGCCGCGCGCCGGGCGTGCGCGAGCGGGTCGGCCTCCACGGCGGCGCGCGCGACGTCCTCGCCGAGCAGGCCCAGCAGGCGCGCCAGCTCCCCGGCGTGCGGGGTCAGCACGTGCTGCGGGCCCAGCCCGGCGGGCAGCCCGGCCAGTGCGCCGGCGTCCACGACCGCCGGCTCGCCGGAGGCCAGGGCCGCGCGCACGCGCGCCTGCTGCTCCTCGTCGTGCGGCGAGACGCCCGGGCCCAGCACCCACGCCTGCACGCGGCCGGCGCCGGTGACGGCCTCGGGGCGGTGGTGGCGCACCAGCTCGGTGGGGTGCTCCGGGCCCAGGTAGCGCACCATGCCCGCGCCGGCGCGCACCGCGGCGTCCACGGCCAGCAGCGCGGCGCCGGTGTACTCCGGGCCCCCGGCGACCACGCCGACCACGCCGCGCGAGTACTTGTCGTCGCCGGGGCCCGGGCGCGGCCAGCGGCGGGCGACGTCGGCGGGCTCGACGCGGCGCACCGCGGGCGCGGGCAGCCGCCCGCGCACGCCGATGTCGGCCACCACCAGGCGCCCGCAGCGGGTGGCGGCCGGGGCCAGCAGGTGCGCGGGCTTGGCGGTGCCGAAGGTGACGGTGACGTCGGCGGGGAGCACCCCGCCCTCGACGGCGCCGCGGTCGGCGTCCAGGCCGCTGGGCACGTCCACGGCCACGACGACGGGGCCGTCGTCACCGGCGGCGGCCAGCGCGGCGGGCAGCTCGTCGAGCGGGGCGCGCAGCCCGCCGGAGCCGCCGATGCCGGTGACGCCGTCCAGGAGCAGGTCCGCGGCGCGGCAGGCGGCCGGGCCGTCGCCGTCGAAGGGGCGCACCCGCGCGCCCGCGGCCAGCGCGGCGCGCAGGCCCTCCGGGTGGGCGCGCGCGGCGGTGGTGAGCACCAGCACCCCGGCGCCGCGCCCGGCGAGGCGGGCCGCGGCCAGCAGGGCGTCACCGCCGTTGTCGCCGCCGCCGGCCAGCACCACGACGCGCCGGCCGCTGACCCGCCCGGTGGCCGCGCGCAGCACGGCGGCGCACTCGGCGTCCAGGGCCGCGGCGGCGCGCTGCATCAGGGCGCCCTCGGGCACGGTGGCCATCACGTCGCGCTCGGCGGCGCGGACGTCGGCGACGGCGTGCGCTTCGATCACGTGCCGACCCTGGCACCGCCGCGCGCCGCGCGCCCGTCGGCGCGGGCACGGCGCGGTGGGCCGGCGCGGTGCGCGGGCACGGGCCTCAGCGGCCCTCGGCGACCACCAGCGCGGTGGCGATGCCCGCGTCGTGCGAGAGCGAGAGGTGGAAGCGCTCCACCCCGGCCTCGCGGGCGATGCGCTCGGCGCTGCCGCGCACGACGACCTCGGGGCGGTGCCCGTCCTCGCGCTCGACCACCACGTCGCGCCACACCAGGCCCACCGGCGCGCCCAGCGCCTTGGCGACGGCCTCCTTGGCGGCGAAGCGCGCGGCCAGCGACTCGGGGGGCAGGCCCCGCTCGCCGTCCCCGAACAGCCGGTCCAGCAGCCGCGGCGTGCGCTGCACCTGGCGCACGAACCGCGCGATGTCGACGACGTCGATTCCCACTCCGACGATCACGTCACTCCCCCTCCGCCGGCGGCCACCGTCCCACGCGGGGGCGGGGCCGCTTGCGGCGGGGTGGGTCTCACTCGACGGTGACGGACTTGGCGAGGTTGCGCGGCTGGTCCACGTCCAGGCCCTTGGCGGTGGCCAGCTCGCACGCGAAGACCTGCAGCGGCACGACCGCCAGCAGCGGCGAGAGCAGGGTGGAGGTGCGCGGGACGCGGATGACGACGTCGGCGTACGGCTCGACGTCGGTGTCGCCCTGCTCGGCGATGACGAGCGTGCGCGCGCCGCGGGCGCGCACCTCCTGGATGTTGGAGACGACCTTCGCGTGCAGCGAGTCGCGACCGCGCGGGCTGGGCACCACGACGAACACCGGCTGGCCCGGCTCGATCAGGGCGATGGGGCCGTGCTTGAGCTCGCCGGCGGCGAAGCCCTCGGCGTGGATGTACGCCAGCTCCTTGAGCTTGAGCGCGCCCTCCAGCGCCACCGGGTAGCCGACGTGGCGGCCCAGGAAGAGCACCGAGCGGGTGTCGGCCATGTAGCGGGCGATCTCGCGCACCTGCTCCAGGCCGTCGAGGACCTGGCGCACCTTGCCGGGGACCTCGTGCAGCTGCGCGAGCACGTCGGAGATCTCGTCGGCGAACTTGTTGCCGCGCAGCTGCGCCAGGTAGAGGCCCAGCAGGTAGCAGGCGGTGATCTGCGCCAGGAACGCCTTGGTGGAGGCCACGGCGATCTCCGGGCCGGCGTGCGTGTAGAGGGCCGCGTCGGACTCGCGCGGGATGGTCGAGCCGTTGGTGTTGCAGATGGCCAGCACCTTCGCGCCCTGCTCGCGCGCGTGGCGCACCGCCATGATCGTGTCCATCGTCTCGCCGGACTGCGAGATCGCCACGACGAGCGTGCGCTCGGAGACGACCGGGTCGCGGTAGCGGAACTCGTGCGCCAGCTCCACCTCGACCGGGATGCGGCACCAGTGCTCGATCGCGTACTTGGCCACCTGCCCGGCGTAGGCGGCGGTCCCGCACGCCACGACGACGATCTTGTCGACGCTGCGCAGCTCCGCCTCGGAGATCTTCAGCTCGTCCAGCTGCAGGCGCCCGGCGGCGTCCGTGCGCCCCAGCAGCGTGTCCGCGATGGCCTGCGGCTGGTCGTGGATCTCCTTGGCCATGAAGCTGGGGAAGCCGCCCTTCTCCGCCGCCGAGGCGTCCCAGTCGACGTGGAAGCGCCGGCCCTGCGCGGGCGAGCCGTCGAAGCCGGTGACGCGCACCTCGTCGGCGGTGATGGTCACCACCTGGTCCTGCCCCAGCTCCAGCGCCTCGCGGGTGTGCGCGATGAAGGCGGCCACGTCCGAGCCGAGGTAGTTCGCGCCCTCGCCCAGGCCCACCACCAGCGGGGAGTTGCGGCGCGCGCCGACGATGACGCCGGGGGCGTCGGCGTGCACGGCCAGCAGCGTGAAGGCGCCCTCGAGGCGGGCGCACACCGCGCGCACCGCCTCGGTCAGGTCCGGGGCGCGGGTCAGCTGGGCGCCCAGCAGGTGGGCGACGACCTCGGTGTCGGTCTCGCTGGTGAACACCACGCCCGCCTCGGCCAGCTCGGCGCGCAGCCGCGCGAAGTTCTCCACGATGCCGTTGTGGATGACGGCCACGCGCCCGGCGGTGTCGGTGTGCGGGTGCGCGTTGGCGTCGGTGGGCCCGCCGTGGGTGGCCCAGCGGGTGTGCCCGATCGCGGTGCCCGCCTCGGGCAGCGGGTCGGCGTCGAGCAGCTCGACGAGGTTGGCCAGCTTGCCGGCGCGCTTGCGCACCGCCACGCCGCCGTCGGTGACCACGGCGATGCCGGCGGAGTCGTAGCCGCGGTACTCCAGCCTGCGCAGCCCCTCCAGGACGACGGGGGCCCCGCCCCCGGCTGCCGCGCCCGGTGCCCCGGGTCGCCCGACGTAGCCCACGATGCCGCACATGCCCAGCAGGGTACGTTCCGCGCGGGCGCGCCCGGTCCTCCCGGGCGCTGGCGCGCCGGGCCGCGCGCGCCGGGCGCGGGCGGTGCCGGCCGGGGCACGGGGTAGCGTGCCGCCGGTGAGCACGGCCGGACCACCGCCCGGGACCCCGCCGGCAGCGGCGCCGACGCACCGGCCCGGGCCGGTGCGCGAGGCCGACCGCGACGGGCACCGCGACGGCCACCGCGACGGCCAGCCGGAGCACCCCGGGGAGCACTCCCCCTACGTGGTCCTGGAGCGGCACGAGTGGAGCCGCCTGCGCGCCTCCACGCCGCTGACCCTGACCGCCGAGGACGTCGCGCAGCTGCGCGGCCTGGGCGACCGGGTGGACCTGCGCGAGGTCGAGGAGGTGTACCTGCCGCTCTCGCGCCTGCTGACGCTGTACGAGCGCGCCAGCGGCGGCCTGCACGCGGCGACGTCGACGTTCCTGGGCGAGCGGGCCCGGCGCACCCCCTTCGTCATCGGGGTGGCCGGCTCGGTGGCGGTGGGCAAGTCCACCACCGCGCGCGTGCTGCGCGAGCTGCTCTCGCACTGGCCGGAGACCCCGCGGGTGCAGCTGGTGACCACCGACGGGTTCCTGCTGCCCAACGCGGAGCTGGAGCGGCGCGGCCTGCTGCACCGCAAGGGGTTCCCGGAGTCCTACGACCGCCGCGCGCTGCTGCGCTTCGTCTCGGCGGTGAAGTCCGGGGCGGCCGAGGTGCGCGCGCCGGTGTACTCGCACCTGACGTACGACATCGTGCCCGGCGCCGAGACGGTGGTGCACCACCCCGACGTGCTCATCGTCGAGGGCCTGAACGTGCTGCAGCCGGCGCGGGTGCGCGCCGACGGCACCCAGGGCGTGGCGGTGAGCGACTACTTCGACTTCTCGCTCTACGTCGACGCGCGCACCGACGACGTGCGCTCCTGGTACGTCTCGCGGTTCCTGGAGCTGCGCCGCACCGCGTTCAGCCGCCCGGAGTCGTACTTCCGCCGCTACGCGGCCCTCAGCGACGAGGAGGCCGTCGCGCGCGCGGAGCGGATCTGGGCCGAGACCAACGAGCCGAACCTCGTGGAGAATGTGCGCCCCACCCGCGGGCGGGCCACCTGCGTGCTGCGCAAGGCCGCCGACCACTCGGTGCAGCAGGTGCGCCTGCGCAAGATCTGACGCGCGCGGCCCGGCTCAGAGGGCCAGGCGCGTGCGGACCACGTCCGCGAGGCGGTCGGCGACCTGCTGGGCGTGCTCGGTGCGGGCCGCCTCGACCATGACGCGCACCAGCGGCTCGGTGCCGCTGGGGCGCAGCAGCACCCGCCCGGTCTCGCCGAGCTCGGCCTCGGCGTCGGCCACGGCGGCGGCGAGCTCCTCGTCGCGCCCGGCGCGCGCCTTGTCGACCCCGCGCACGTTGACCAGCACCTGCGGCAGGCGCTCGACGACGCCGGCCAGCTCGGCCAGCGGCAGGCCGGTCTGCGCCACCCGGGCCAGCAGGTGCAGGGCGGTCAGGACGCCGTCGCCGGTGGTGGCGTGCGCGGGCAGCACCACGTGCCCGCTCTGCTCGCCGCCGATGCTCCAGCCGCCGGCGGCCAGGGCCTCGAGCACGTAGCGGTCGCCCACGCCCGTCTCGACCAGGCGCACGCCCTCGCGGCGCATCGCCAGGCGCAGGCCCAGGTTGCTCATCACGGTGGCCACGAGGGTGTTCTCGCGCAGCTCGCCGCGCTCGCGCATCGCCAGCGCCAGGACGGCGAGGATCTGGTCGCCGTCGACGGTGCGCCCCTGCGCGTCCACGGCCAGGCAGCGGTCCGCGTCGCCGTCGTGGGCGATGCCGACGTCGGCGCCGTGGGCCAGGACCGCCTCGGTCAGCGGGCCCAGGTGCGTCGAGCCGCAGCCGTCGTTGATGTTCAGCCCGTCGGGGCGCGCGAACAGGGTGGTCACGCGAGCACCCGCCTCGGCCAGCACGCGCGGGGCGATCGCGCTGGCGGCGCCGTTGGCGCAGTCGACGACGACGTGCAGGCCCTCCAGCCGGTGCGGCAGGGAGTCCAGCAGGTGCGCGGCGTAGGTGTCGGCGGCGTCCTGCTCGACGTCGGGGCCGGAGTGCACGCGGCCGACCGCGGCACCGGTGGGGCGGCGACCGCCGCCGGCGCGGAACTCGCGCTCGACGGCGTCCTCGACGTCGTCGAGCAGCTTGGTGCCGCCCCGGGCGAAGATCTTCAGCCCGTTGTCGGGCATGGGGTTGTGCGAGGCCGAGAGCATCACGCCGAAGTCGGCGCCGGAGGTGCCCACCAGGTGCGCGAGCGCGGGCGTGGGCACGACGCCGACGTCGAGGACGTCCACCCCGGCGCTTGCCAGGCCGGCCACGACGGCCGCGGACAGGAACTGCCCGGACACGCGCGGGTCGCGGGCCACCAGCGCGCGCGGGTGCGCGCCGCCGCCGGCCTCGGCCAGCACGGTGGCCGCCGCGACGGACAGGCCCAGCGCCATGTCCGCCGTCAGGTCGACGTTCGCCAGTCCACGCACCCCGTCGGTGCCGAAGAGCCGTCCCACTGCGCCGTCCCCCGCCCGGTCCCTGCTCGGTCCCTGTCTGCCGCCGCGCCGTGCCGCCGCGTCGCGCCGCTGCGACCCGGCCGCCGCGCGGCCCCGGCACCACGACGGCCCCGGGGTCGCTCCCCCGGGGCCGTCGTGGTGCGTGTGCTGAACGCGCCCGCCGCGGCGGGCGCGGGTCAGCGCTTGCTGAACTGCGGCGCCTTGCGGGCCTTCTTCAGACCGGCCTTCTTGCGCTCGGTGGCGCGCGGGTCGCGGGTGAGGAACCCGGCCTTCTTCAGCGCCGGCCGGTTGGCCTCGAGGTCGATCGCGTTCAGCGCGCGGGCCACGCCCAGGCGCAGCGCGCCGGCCTGGCCGGACGAGCCGCCGCCGTGGATGCGGGCGATCACGTCGAACGAGCCCTCGAGGGCGGTGACCCGGAACGGCTCGTTGACGAGCTGCTGGTGCACCTTGTTCGGGAAGTAGTTGTCCAGCTCACGGCCGTTGATCGACCACTTGCCCGAGCCGGGGACGATGCGCACGCGGGCGATGGCCTCCTTGCGGCGGCCGGTGGCCCCGCCGGGGGCGATCACGCTGTTGCCGCCGGTCTGCGGCTGCGCGGACTCGCTGGTGTAGGTGCCGGTGAACTCGTCGGACTCGGTGATGTCGTCGACGGTCTCGGTGGTGTACTCGGCCACGGTTCTCCTCAGTCAGTTCGCAGTGGGCGCAGCGCTCACTGCGCGACCTGGGTCAGCTCGTAGGGCTGCGGCTGCTGCGCCGCGTGGGGGTGCTCCGGGCCGGCGTAGACCTTGAGCTTGGTCAGCATCTGCCGGCCCAGCGAGTTCTTGGGCAGCATGCCGCGGATCGCCTTCTCGACGGCCTTCTCGGGGCTCTTCTCCAGCAGGTCCACGTAGCTGGTGGCCTTCAGGCCGCCCGGGTAGCCGGAGTGGCGGTAGGCGATCTTCTGCTCGCGCTTGGAGCCCGTCAGGGCCACCTTGGCGGCGTTGACGATGACGACGAAGTCGCCGCCGTCCACGTGGGGCGCGAAGGTCGGCTTGTGCTTGCCGCGCAGCAGGACCGCGGTCTGAGACGCCAGGCGACCCAGGACCACGTCCTCCGCGTCGATGACGAGCCAGCGGCGGTCGATGTCGCCGGGCTTCGGGGTGAACGTGCGCACGGGGCTTGCCCATCTCCTCGAGACGATTTGCGGAACGGGCCCGCGCTCGGGGCCGCCGACCGCGGGATCCGGGCTGGCAGGCACTGCGTGGGCACAACGACCCATGACGTTACCCGGCGGATCGGCGGCCGGTCAAAACGGCCGCGCGCCGGGGCCCTGCGGCCCCCTGGCGCCGGCCCGGGCGCCGCGCGCGCCTCAGCGGGCGCGGGCCACCCGGGCCACGTCCCAGACCGGCTCGGAGCTCTCGGTGACGCGCCCGTCGGCGCCGAAGACGAGGAAGCGGTCGAAGCCGCGGGCGAACCAGCGGTCGTGCGTCACGGCCACCACGGTGCCCTCGAAGGCGGCCAGGGCCTGCTCCAGGGCCTCGGCCGAGTGCAGGTCGAGGTTGTCGGTGGGCTCGTCCAGCAGCAGCAGCGTGGCGCCGGACAGCTCCAGCAGCAGGATCTGCAGGCGCGCCTGCTGCCCGCCGGAGAGGTGCTCGAAGCGCTGCTCGCCCGCGGCGGCCAGGCCGTAGCGGTCCAGGGCCCGCGCGGCGGCCTCGCGGTCCAGGCCCGCGCGGTGCGCGGTGCCCCGGTGCAGCACGTCCAGCAGCGTGCGCCCGGCCAGCGCCGGCTGCTCGTGGGTCTGCGCGAACCAGCCCGGCCGCACCCGCGCGCCGAGGCGCACGGTGCCGGTGTGCGGCACGGGCGCCACGACGTGCTCGTCGACGGGGGCGTGCTCGGGGTCGGGGTCCGAGCCGCCGGCCGCCAGCAGCCGCAGGAAGTGCGACTTGCCCGAGCCGTTGGAGCCGAGCACGGCCACCCGGTCGCCCAGGTGCAGCTCGGCGTCGAAGGGGCGCATCAGGCCGGTCAGCTCCAGGCGCTCGCACACCACCGCCCGCTTGCCGGTGCGCCCGCCGCGCAGCCGCATGCGCACGTCCTGCGCGGCCGGCGGCGCCTGCGGCGGGCCGGCCTGCTCGAACCTCGCCAGCCGCGTCTGCGCCGCCGCGTAGCGCGAGGCCATGCCGTCGTTGAACTTCGAGCGCTCCCGCAGGGTCAGCACCAGCACGCGCAGCTTCACGCGCTCCTCGTCCCAGCGCCGGCGCAGCTCCTCCAGCCGCTCCCCGCGCGCGGTGCGCGCCGCGCCGTAGGTGGCGAAGGAGCCGCCGTGCACCCAGGAGACGGCGCCCAGGGCGCCCGGCTCGAGGGTGACGATGCGGTCGGCGGCCGCCGAGAGCAGCTCGCGGTCGTGGCTGACCAGCAGCACCGACTTCGCGGTGGCGCGCAGCCGCTCCTCCAGCCAGCGCTTGCCGGGCACGTCGAGGTAGTTGTCCGGCTCGTCCAGCAGCAGCACCTCGTCGGGCCCGCGCAGCAGCGCCTCGAGCACCAGGCGCTTCTGCTCGCCGCCGGAGAGGGTGCGCACCAGGCGGTGGCGGCAGGCGTCGAAGGCCAGCCCCAGGGCCGCGGCGGTGCACTCGTCCCAGCCGACCTCGGCCTCGTAGCCGCCGGCGTCGGCGTAGTCGGCCAGGGCGTGCGCGTAGCGCATCTGCTCGCGCTCGGCGTCGGTCTCCAGCAGCGCCGCCTCGGCGGCGTCCAGGGCCGCGGCGGCGGCGCGCAGCGGCGCCGGGGCCACGGAGGCCAGCAGCTCGCCCACGGTGGTCGAGTCGCGCACCGAGCCGACGAACTGGCGCATGACGCCCAGCCCGCCGCTGCGCGCGACGGCCCCCTCCTGCACCGGCTCGTCGCCGGCGATCAGCCGCAGCAGCGTCGTCTTGCCGGTGCCGTTGGGGCCCACCAGCGCCGTGGTCGTCCCGTCGGCGACGCGGAAGGAGACCTCGTGCAGCAGCGGGCGCCCGTCGGGCAGCTCGTGGCTGACGGCCTGGACGTCGACGTGACCCACGGGCAGCCAGTGTGCCGCGCCCGCGCCGCGGCGGGCGCACGGTTTTCCCCGCGGGGCCCGCCGGGACCCCCGGCCCGGGGCCGGGCGCTCAGGCGCGCGGGGTGCAGGTGGTGCGCAGCGCGCAGCTGGTGCTGTCGGCGTCGGCCCACTCCCCCGCCACGTCCAGCACCGCGATGCCGGCGGTGCGCAGCTGCTGCACCTCACCGGTCAGCGACTCCAGCAGGTCGCTCAGGCCCGGGTTGTGGCCGACGAGCACCACGACGGCGTCGGGGCGCTCGGTGTCCAGGCCCCGCACCAGGCGCAGCAGGTCGCCCAGGGAGGCCTCGTAGACGCGCTCCTCGTCCACGACGGCGGGCTCGGCGCCCCAGGCGTCCAGCAGCCGGGCGGTGGTCTCCTCGGTGCGGCGGGCGGGGGAGGTCACCAGCAGGTCGGGCGCGGCGACGTTCTGCGCCAGCCAGCGCCCGGCGGCCGCGGCGTCGGCGCGGCCGCGCTCGGTCAGGGGGCGGGCGATGTCCTGCAGGCCGACGGGGGTGTCCGCCTTCGCGTGGCGGACGAGGACGAGCGTGGGCACGGCGCAAGGGTGCCGCACGCCCGCGCCCGCACCGCACGCGCCCCCGCGCCCGCCTAGGCCGTCCGGGGGGCGCCGGGCAGGGACCGCACGGCGCGCGCTTCGCGGGCGCGCGCGGCCAGGTCGGCGTCGGGCGGGTAGGCGACCTCCTCCAGGCACAGCCCGTGCGCGGCCACGACGGCCGCGCCGGGGTCGCGCACCGCGCCGAGCAGGACGCGGGCGGGCCAGCCGGCGTCGCGGCGCCCGTCGCCGACGGCCAGCACCGCGCCCACCAGGGCGCGCACCATCGAGTGGCAGAAGGCGTCGGCGCGCACGTCGGCCACGAGCAGCCCGGCGTGCGGGCCGGCGCTCTCGCGCCGCCAGGAGTACGCCAGCAGCGTGCGCACGGTCGTGGCGCCCTCGCGGGGCCTGCAGTAGGCGGCGAAGTCGTGCAGGCCCACCAGGGCTCCGGCGGCGGCGTCCATGGCGGCCGCGTCCAGCGGCCGGCGGTGGTGCAGCACGTGGCCGCGCAGCAGCGGCGGGGCCCCGGCGGGGTCGTCGCTGACGCGGTAGGCGTAGCGGCGCCGCAGCGCGGAGAAGCGCGCGTCGAAGCCCTCGGGGGCCGCGGCGGCGCGGTGCACCCGCACGTCGGGCGGCAGCGCGCCGGCCAGGCGCCGCACCAGGGCGGTGCCCGGCGCGGAGCCGGAGCGCCCCGGGACGGCCTCCCAGGCCGTGCGCGGGACGTCGACGTGGGCGACCTGGCCGGTGGCGTGCACGCCGGCGTCGGTGCGCCCGGCGACCGTCAGGCGCGCGGCGGGCTCCAGGCGCAGCACGCGGGCCAGGGCGGCGGTCAGCTCGCCCTGCACGGTGCGCAGGCCCGGCTGCTCGGCCCAGCCGGCGAAGCCGGTGCCGTCGTAGGCCAGGTCCAGGCGCAGGCGCACCGCCCCGGCGGGTCCGGCCGGCGCGGCGGGCACCGCGGGTCCGGCCGGCGCGGCGGGCGGGACGGCGACGAGCCCGCCCTCCCCGGTGGGGAGGGCGGGCTCGTCGGTGCTCGGGGGGGTGGGGCTCAGGCCCGGTCCCCGGTGCTGCCCTCGTCGGTGCCCTCGTCGGTGCCCCCGTCGGTGCCCTCGGTGGAGGTCACCGGCGTGGTGCCGGCGGCCTCGTCGCTCGGGTCCTGCTCGGTGGCGTCCAGCTCGACACCGGTGTCGGCGGTGCCGGCGGTGTCGGTGGTGCCGGCCTGCTCGTCGGCGCCGGTCTCGACGGGCTCCTCCGCCGCGGCGGTGCCCGCCTCGGCGTCGGCGGCGACCGCGGCGGCGGTGGACGCCGCGGCGGCACCGGCGGCGGCCCGCTCGGCCTCGCGCACGGTGGCCTGCTTGGCGCTGACCGGCTCCATGACGAGCTGGATGACCGCCATGGGGGCGTTGTCGCCCTTGCGCGGGCCGATCTTGACGATGCGGGTGTACCCGCCCTGGCGCTCGGCCATCGCCGGGCCGATCTCGGTGAAGAGGAAGTGCACGACGGACTTGTCGCGCACCGTCTTCATCACCTGGCGGCGCGAGGCGAGGTCGCCCTTCTTGGCGAAGGTGATGAGCTTCTCCGCGAACGGGCGCAGGCGGCGGGCCTTGGCCTCGGTCGTGGTGATGCTGCGGTGCTCGAAGAGCGAGGTCGCCAGGTTGGCGAGGATGAGCTTCTCGTGGGCCGGCCCGCCGCCGAGCCGCGGACCCTTGGTGGGGGTGGGCATGGTTGTCGATCTCCTCGGAATGGCCCGCCGCCCCGGACGGGGCGGCGGTCAGCGGACGGTCAGAGCTGCTCGTCCTCGGCGAAGGACGAGTCGTCCTCCTCGAAGTCGTTGACGGCGGTGCTCGGGTCGAACCCGGGCGGGGAGTCCTTCAGGTGCAGGCCCATGCCGACCAGCTTGGCCTTGACCTCGTCGATGGACTTCTGCCCGAAGTTGCGGATGTCGAGCAGGTCGGCCTCGCTGCGCGAGACCAGTTCGCCGACGGTGTGGATGCCCTCGCGCTTGAGGCAGTTGTAGGAGCGGACGGTCAGGTCCAGCGCCTCGATCTCGAGCGCGAGGTCGGCCGCGAGCGCGGCGTCGGTGGGCGAGGGGCCCATGTCGATGCCCTCGGCCTCGACGTTGAGCTCGCGCGCCAGGCCGAACAGCTCGACGAGCGTCTTGCCGGCCGAGGCGACGGCGTCGCGCGGGGTGATGGCGTGCTTGGTCTCCACGTCCACGACGAGGCGGTCGAAGTCCGTCCGCTGCTCGACGCGGGTCGCCTCGACCTTGTACGTCACCTTCAGCACCGGCGAGTAGATGGAGTCGACCGGGATGCGGCCGATCTCCTGCTCGCCGGACTTATTCTGGGCGGCGGAGACGTAGCCGCGGCCGCGCTCGACCGTCAGCTCGACTTCGAGCTTGCCCTTGCCGTTCAGGCTCGCGATGTGCAGCTCGGGGTTGTGGACCTCGACACCGGCCGGGGGCGCGATGTCGGCGGCGGTCACGGCGCCCGGGCCCTGCTTACGCAGGTACATCACGACCGGCTCGTCGTGCTCGGAGGAGACGACGAGGTTCTTGACGTTGAGGACGATCTCGGTGACGTCCTCCTTCACCCCCGGCACGGAGGTGAACTCGTGCAGCACGCCGTCGATGCGCAGGCTGGTCACGGCCGCGCCCGGGATCGACGAGAGCAGGGTGCGCCGCAGCGAGTTGCCCAGGGTGTACCCGAAGCCGGGCTCGAGCGGCTCGATGACGAAGCGCGAGCGGTACTCGTCGACGACGTCTTCGGTGAGGGTGGGGCGCTGTGCGATCAGCACGGAGGTTCCTTCCCGCGGGCGTCCGCCATATGACGCCCCGCACGCCCGCCGGCATCGGTCCACCGACGGGGTCTGTCTGGCTCGACCGGCACCGGCCGGCCGGGGTGGCGCCGGCCCTCCCCCGCGGGGTGGGCCGGCGCCGTCACCGGGTCAGACGCGCCGGCGCTTGGGCGGCCGGCAGCCGTTGTGCGGGCTGGGGGTGACGTCCTGGATCGCGCCGACCTCCAGGCCGGTGGCCTGCAGCGAGCGGATCGCGGTCTCGCGGCCGGAGCCGGGACCCTTGACGAAGACGTCGACCTTGCGCATGCCGTGCTCCTGGGCGCGGCGGGCGGCGGCCTCGGCCGCCATCTGGGCGGCGAACGGGGTGGACTTGCGCGACCCCTTGAAGCCGACCTGGCCGGCGGACGCCCAGGCGATCACCGCACCGGTCGGGTCGGTGATCGAGACGATCGTGTTGTTGAACGTGCTCTTGATGTGCGCGTGACCGTGCGCGACGTTCTTCTTCTCCTTGCGACGCGGCTTGCGCGTCGCCGTGGCCTGGCGGCTCTTGGGAGGCATGGTGTCCGGGCTCCTGGTGGACTGCGACGACTGAGTTCGAGGGCGAGCCGGTGGACGGCTCGCGAGGCGACCCGGCGGGCCGCGCACCGCTTACTTGCGGCCGGCCTTCTTCTTGCCGGCGACGGTGCGCTTGGGGCCCTTGCGGGTGCGGGCGTTGGTCTTGGTGCGCTGCCCGCGCACGGGCAGACCGCGGCGGTGCCGCAGGCCCTGGTAGGTGCCGATCTCGACCTTGCGGCGGATGTCGGCGGCCACCTCGCGGCGGAGGTCACCCTCGACGCGGTAGTTGCCCTCGATGTGGTCGCGCAGGGCGACCAGGTCGTCGTCCGTGAGGTCGCGGACGCGCAGGTCCGGGCTGACGCCGGTGGCGGTCAGCGTCTCCTGGGCGCGGGTGCGCCCGACGCCGTAGATGTAGGTGAGTGCGATCTCCAGCCGCTTCTCGCGGGGGAGGTCGACACCGACGAGACGTGCCATCGTGGTGGTCCCTCTTCTGTCGCGGAGGTCTGACGCAGCACCGCTCCCGCTCTCGTCGGGCGGGTCCCCGGCCTCCGACCGGGGGTGCCACCCGCTCCCCCTCGGGGGTGCGGGCGGGTGCTGCAACGGGTGCCGCCGGCTGCGGGGCCCGGCGGCGGGGGTGGGTCTGCGATCAGCCCTGGCGCTGCTTGTGGCGCAGGTTCTCGCAGATCACCATGACCCGGCCGTGGCGGCGGATCACCTTGCACTTGTCGCAGATCTTCTTGACGCTCGGCTTGACCTTCATCGTGTCTCCGGTCGTGCAGACCCGGCCCCTGCCACGGGCGTGGCGGGACCGCGGCCGGCGGCCAGTGGTGGGATCACTTGTAGCGGTAGACGATGCGCCCGCGGGACAGGTCGTAGGGGCTGAGCTCGACGACCACCCGGTCCTCGGGGAGGATGCGGATGTAGTGCTGCCGCATCTTCCCGGAGATGTGGGCGAGCACCTTGTGGCCGTTGCTCAGCTCCACGCGGAACATCGCGTTCGGCAGTGCTTCCACCACGGTGCCCTCGATCTCGATGACGCCGTCCTTCTTCGGCATGTCCTCCGCTTTTCCATCAAGTGTCGGTTCGGTGTCTGCCCGCTCCCCCCGGCGCCGGAGCTCCGGGACATGGGCATGGCGGACCGACGGTCAAGCTTAGTCGACGGCGTGCCGTAGGCGAAATCGGTCCCCGCGCCCCGCCTGGAGGTGCTGCGGCGCAGTCACTCCCCCGGCACCGCGATGCCCAGCGGGCCGAGCTCGGAGGCGCCGCCGTCGGGCGCGGTGAGCACCCACAGGCCCTCCTCGAGGACGGCCACGGTGTGCTCCCAGTGCGCGGCGCGCGCGCCGTCGGTCGTGACCACCGTCCACTCGTCGGCCAGGACGTCGGTCTCGTCGCCCCCGCGGGTGCACATGGGCTCCACCGCCAGGCACATGCCCGGGCGCACCTTCGGCCCGCGCTCGCGCACCCGGTGGTTGAGCACCTCGGGGGCCATGTGCATGGCCGAGCCGATGCCGTGGCCGGTGTAGCCGTCGACGATGGCGAAGCGGCCGTCGACCGCGTCCTCCACCGCCGCCCCCACGTCGCCCACGCGCCCGCGCCGGTCCAGCGCGGCGATGCCCGCCCACATGGCCCGGCGGGTGGTCTCCACGAGCTCGACGTCGGCCTCCTCGGCCGGCTCCCCCACGATCTGCGTGAAGGCGGAGTCGCCGTGCCAGCCGTCCACGACCGCGCCACCGTCGACCGAGACGACGTCGCCCTCGCGCAGCACCTGCTCGCCCGGGATGCCGTGCACCACGACGTGGTTGACCGAGATGCACAGCGTGGCCGGGTAGCCGTGGTAGCCCAGGAAGTTGGACGTGCCCCCGCCGGCGCGGATGACCTCGGCGGCGATGCCGTCCAGCTCGCGCGTGGTCACGCCCGGGCGGATGGCCGAGCGGGCGCTCTCCAGCGCCGCGTGGGTCAGCAGCCCGGCGCGGCGCATGGTGAGCACCTGCGCCGGGGTCTTGATCTCGATGCGCTCGCGGCCGAACACGCGCCCGCCTCAGCCGGCGTCGGAGGCGAGCGCGTCCAGCAGGCGGGCCGTCACCGCGGGCACCTCGCCCAGGCCGTCCACGCTGCGCAGCAGGCCGCGCTCGGCGTAGGTGGACACCAGCGGGGCGGTCTGCTCCAGGTAGACCTGCTGGCGCGTGCGCACGACGTCCTCGGTGTCGTCGCTGCGCCCCTCGATGCCGGCGCGGCGGGTCAGGCGCCGCACCAGCTCCTCGGGGTCCGCGGTGATCTCCAGGACGCGGTCCAGCTTGGCGCCGCTGCCGGCGAGCATCTCGTCGAGCTCGCGCACCTGGTCGGTGGTGCGCGGGTAGCCGTCGAGGATGAAGCCCTCGGCGGCGTCGGGCTGGGCCAGGCGGTCGCGGACCATCGCGTTGGTCACCGCGTCCGGCACGTACTCGCCGGCGTCCATGTACCGCTGCGCCGTCCGGCCCAGCTCGGTCCCGCGGGCCACGTTGGCCCGGAAGATGTCCCCGGTGGAGATGGCCGGGACGCCCAGGCGCTCGGACAGGAGCTTGGCCTGGGTGCCCTTGCCGGCACCGGGCGGACCGAGGAGGACGAGACGACTCATCGCAAGAACCCTTCGTAGTTGCGCTGCTGGAGCTGGGACTCGATCTGCTTCACCGTCTCGAGCCCCACCCCGACGATGATCAGGATCGAGGTGCCCCCGAAGGGGAAGTTGGAGTTGGCGTTGAACGCCACCAGCGCGATCAGCGGGAGCAGCGAGACCAGCCCCAGGTAGAGCGAGCCGGGCAGGGTGATGCGGGTGAGGATGTAGTCGAGGTACTCGGCCGTGGGCCGGCCCGCGCGCACGCCGGGGATGAACCCGCCGTACTTGCGCATGTTCTCGGCGACCTCGTCCGGGTTGAACGTGATCGCGACGTAGAAGTACGCGAAGAAGATGATCAGCAGGAAGTAGGCGGCCATGTAGATCGGGTGGTCGCCGCGCACGAGGTGCGCGTTGATCCAGACCACCCAGGACGCGTTCTGGTCGCTGAACTGCGCCACCAGGGCGGGCAGGTACAGCAGCGAGGACGCGAAGATCACCGGGATGACGCCCGCCATGTTGACCTTCAGCGGGATGTACGTCGAGCTGCCCCCGAAGACGCGGCGGCCGACCATGCGCTTGGCGTACTGCACGGGCACGCGGCGCTGGGACTGCTCGACGGCGACGACGGCGGCGACGACGACCAGGCCCATGAGGATGACGGCGGCGAACGTCAGCGTGCCGCGCTCGCGCTGGATGGCCCACAGCGACGTGGGGAAGCCGGCGGCGATCTGCGTGAAGATCAGCAGCGACATGCCGTTGCCGACGCCGCGCTCGGTGACCAGCTCGCCCAGCCACATGATCAGGCCGGTGCCGGCGGTCATGGTGAGCACCATCAGCGCGATCACCGGCACGCTCTGGTCGGGGACGACCTCGGCGTTGCAGGCGGTGCCGAACAGGCGCGAGGGGTCGCGCGCGATCGTCACGTAGGTGGTCGACTGCAGCACCGCCAGGGCGATGGTGAGGTAGCGCGTGTACTGGGTCAGCTTGGTCGTGCCCTGCTGACCCTCCTTCTTGAGCGCCTCGAAGCGGGGGATGACCACGGTGAGCAGCTGGATGATGATGCTCGCCGTGATGTACGGCATGATCCCCAGCGCGAAGATGCTCAGCTGCAGCAGCGCGCCGCCGGAGAAGAGGTTGACCAGGCCGAGCAGGTCGTTGCCGGACTCCGCCAGCGCGATGCACTGCTGCACGGCGGAGTAGTCCACGCCGGGCGTCGGCACGAAGGAGCCGATGCGGACCAGCACGATGACGCCCAGGGTGAAGAGCATCTTGCGGCGCAGGTCCGGCGTGCGGAACGCCCGGGCCAATGCGGTGAGCACGAGAACCTCCTGCGCCGCCGCTGCCGGGGCGCGACGGGTGGACTTCGAGGACGGACTTGCGGAGGACCTGCCGGAGGACGGCGCAGCGGGCCGCGGGTGCAGCGGGCTGCGGGTGCCTCCCGGAGCACCCTACCGCCCCCCACAACGCGCGAACGGCGGTAGCGACGGGTGACCGTCGCTACCGCCGTGCGGTGCTCGTGAGACGCGCGGGCGCGGCTCAGGCGCTGGTGGTGCTCCCGCCGGCCGCCGCGATCTTCTCGGCGGCGGAGGTGGAGAAGCGGTCCGCCGTCACCTGCAGGGCCACGGACACCTCACCGGTGCCGAGGACCTTCACGGGGCGCCCCTTGCGGACCGCGCCCTTGGCGACCAGGTCCTCGACCGTGACAGCGCCGCCCTCGGGGTACAGGGAGGTCAGCGTGTCCAGGTTGACGACCTGGTACTCGACCCGGAACGGGTTCTTGAAGCCGCGCAGCTTCGGCAGGCGCATGTGCAGGGGCATCTGGCCGCCCTCGAAGGCCTCGGGCACCTGGTAGCGGGCCTTGGAGCCCTTGGTGCCGCGACCGGCGGTCTTGCCCTTGCTGCCCTCACCGCGACCGACGCGGGTCTTGGGGGTGTGCGACCCGGGGGCGGGACGCAGGTGGTGCAGCTTCAGGACGTGCTCGCCCGACTGCTCGGCCATGTCAGTCCACCTCCTCGACGGTCACGAGGTGCGCCACCGTCGTCGCCATGCCGCGGAACTCGGGCTTGTCGTCCTTGACGACGCTCTGCCCGATCTTGTGCAGCCCGAGGCTGCGCAGGGTGTCCCGCTGGTTCTGCTTGCCGCCGATGGCGGACCTCACCTGGGTGACCTTGATGCGACCCATCAGGCGCTCACCCCCGCGGCCTGGGCGCGCAGCAGCGCGACCGGCGCGACCTGGTCCACGGCCAGGCCGCGGCGGGCCGCGACCTGCTCGGGGCGCTCCAGGGAGCGCAGCGCCTCCACCGTCGCCTGGACGATGTTGATGGCGTTGTCGCTGCCCAGGGACTTGGACAGCACGTCGTGCACGCCCGCGCACTCGAGCACGGCGCGCACCGGGCCGCCGGCGATGACGCCGGTACCCGGGGAGGCCGGGCGCAGCATGACCACGCCGGCCGCCTTCTCGCCCTGCACGGGGTGCGGGATGGTGCCCTGGATGCGGGGCACGCGGAAGAAGTTCTTCTTGGCCTCCTCGACGCCCTTGGCGATCGCCGCGGGCACCTCCTTGGCCTTGCCGTAGCCGACACCGACGGTGCCTTCGCCGTCGCCCACGACCACGAGGGCCGTGAAGCTGAAGCGGCGGCCGCCCTTGACGACCTTGGCCACGCGGTTGATGGTCACCACGCGCTCGACGAAGTTGCCGCGGTCGCCCGCGTCACCCCGCCCGCGCTGGTCGCGGCCGCCGTCGCGGCGGTCGCGACGGTCGTTGCCACCACGGTTGTCGCCGCCGCCGGCCGCACCGGCGCCGGCGCCTCGGCGCTGGGGTCCAGGCATCAGACGTTCCTCATCTCATCGACAGTTCGGGTCATCACAGGGCGAGACCAGCCTCGCGGGCGCCGTCGGCGATGGCGGCCACGCGACCGGCGTACCGGTTGCCGCCGCGGTCGAAGACCACGGCCTCGATGCCGGCCGCCTTGGCCCGCTCCCCCACGAGGAGACCGACCGCCCTGGCCTTGGCCGACTTGTCGTCGGCGCTGGCGCGCAGGTCCGCCTCCATGGTGGAGGCCGACGCGAGGGTGCGACCCGCCGCGTCGTCGATGACCTGCACGAAGACGTGCCGGCTGGAGCGGGTGACGACCAGGCGCGGGCGCTCGGGAGTGCCCACGACCTTCTTGCGCACGCGGGTGTGACGGCGCTTGAGAGCGGCCGCCTTGCCCTTCTGGGTGCGCTGCGTGGAGAGAGCCATCGTCACTTACCAGCCTTTCCGACCTTGCGGCGGATCTGCTCGCCGGCGTAGCGCACGCCCTTGCCCTTGTACGGGTCGGGCTTGCGCAGCTTGCGGATGTTCGCAGCGACCTCGCCGACCTGCTGCTTGTCGATGCCGGACACCGAGAAGCGGGTGTTGTTCTCGACGGCGAACGTGATGCCCTCGGGCGCCTTGACGACGACCGGGTGGCTGAAGCCGAGCGCGAACTCCAGGTCGGAGCCGCGGGCGGTCACGCGGTAACCGGTGCCGACGATCTCCAGGCGCTTCTCGTAGCCCTGGGTCACGCCCTGGACCATGTTGGCCACCAGGGTGCGGCTCAGGCCGTGGAGCGCGCGCGAGGTGCGCTCGTCGTTCGGGCGGGTCACCTGCAGGGTGCCCTCGTCCGTGCGCTCGAGACCGATGGGCTCGGCGAGGGTGTGGCTCAGGGTGCCCTTGGGCCCCTTGACCGTCACCTGCGGGCCGTCGATGGTGACGTCCACGCCCGCGGGGACGGGGATCGGGAGTCGACCGATGCGCGACATGAGTCCTCCTCCCTCACCAGACGTAGGCGAGGACTTCCCCACCCACGCCCTTCTTGTTGGCCTGCTTGTCCGTCAGGAGCCCGGAGGACGTGGACAGGATCGCCACGCCGAGGCCGCCCAGGACGCGGGGCAGGTTGGTCGACTTCGCGTACACCCGCAGACCGGGCTTGCTCACGCGGCGCAGGCCGGCAATCGCACGCTCGCGGTTGGGGCCGAACTTCAGGTCCAGCGTGAGCTTCTTGCCCACCTCGGCGTCCTCGACGGACCAGGAGGCGATGTAGCCCTCGGCCTGGAGGATCTCGGCGATGTGGGACTTGAGCTTGCTGTACGGCATGGAGACGGTGTCGTGGTACGCCGAGTTGGCGTTGCGCAGACGCGTCAGCATGTCCGCGATGGGGTCGGTCATCGTCATCGGGCTCGTCCGCCCTTCCTCGCCGGGGTTTCCGCACCGCGGGGCGCGGTGCGGACCTTCGGCGTCGTCGTGATGTTGGAGGTCACCAGCTGCTCTTGGTCACACCGGGCAGCTCGCCGCGGTGCGCCATCTCCCGCAGGCAGATGCGGCAGATGCCGAACTTGCGGAACACGGCGTGGGGCCGGCCGCAGCGCTGGCAACGGGTGTAGGCGCGGACAGCGAACTTCGGCTTGCGCGCGGCCTTGGTGATCAGAGCGGTCTTCGCCACGGTCAGTTCTCCTTGAACGGGAAGCCCAGCGCGCGCAGCAGCGCCCGGCCCTCCTCGTCGTTCGTCGCCGTCGTCACGACCGTGATGTCCATGCCGCGGACGCGGTCGATCTTGTCCTGGTCGATCTCGTGGAACATGGACTGCTCGGTGAGACCGAAGGTGTAGTTGCCCTTGCCGTCGAACTGCTTGGGCGACAGGCCGCGGAAGTCGCGGATGCGGGGCAGCGCCAGGGACGTCAGGCGGTCCAGGAACTCCCACATGCGGTCGCCGCGCAGCGTGGTGTGCGCGCCGATCGGCATGCCCTCGCGGAGCTTGAACTGGGCGATGGACTTGCGGGCCCGGGTGACCTGCGGCTTCTGGCCGGTGATCACGGTCAGGTCGCGCACGGCGCCGTCGATGAGCTTCGAGTCGCGGGCCGCCTCGCCCACGCCCATGTTCACCACGACCTTGACCAGGCCGGGGATCTGCATGACGTTGGCGTAGCCGAACTGCTCGCGCAGCTGGCCCTTGATCTCGTCGCGGTAGCGCTGCTTCAGGCGCGGGAGCGGACGGGGCGCCGTCTCGGTGGTCTCGGGGGTCTCAGTGGTCATCAGATGTCCTTGCCGGAGCGCTTGGCGACGCGGATCCGGTTGGTCTTGGTCCGGCCGTCGCGCTCGACCTGCTCGGTGCGGATGGCGACGCGGGTGGGCTTGCCCGTCTCCGGGTCCACCAGCTGCACGTTGCTGATGTGGATCGGGGCCTCGCGGACCTCGATGCCGCCGGCCACGCCCGGGCGCGCCTTGGTGTGCCGCTTCATCTGGTTGACGCCCTCGACGAGCACGCGCTGCGTGTCGGCGAAGACCTCGAGCACCCGGCCCTGCTTGCCGAGGTCGGACGTCCTGGTGCCGTCCTCGGCGCGGCGGCCGCGCACGCGCGTGATGACCTGGACCAGGTCACCCTTCTTGATGCGGGTCTTCCCCATGACTCAGAGCACCTCCGGAGCCAGCGAGATGATCCGCATGAAGCGCTTCTCGCGCAGTTCACGACCGACGGGCCCGAAGATGCGGGTCCCGCGCGGGTCGCCGTCGGCGCGGAGGATCACGGCGGCGTTCTCGTCGAAGCGGATGTAGGAGCCGTCGGCACGGCGACGCTCCTTCTTGGTGCGGACGACGACGGCCTTGACGACGTCGCCCTTCTTCACGTTGCCACCGGGGATCGCGTCCTTGACCGTGGCCACGATCACGTCACCGATGCCCGCGTAGCGGCGGCCGGAGCCACCGAGCACGCGGATGCACAGGATCTCCTTGGCACCCGTGTTGTCGGCGACCTTGAGCCGCGACTCCTGCTGGATCACTCTCTACTCCTTCGTCGCGCCGGTTCTCGACGCCCCGCTGGGGGGCGCCGAGCCTGGCGGAACGGACATGGGGTACGGGGGGCGGCGCGCCGGGGCGCTCCGCCCGAGGTCACTTGGCGCGCTCGAGGACCTCGACGACGCGCCAGCGCTTGGTGGCCGACAGCGGCCGGGTCTCGGCGATGAGGACGAGGTCCCCCACGCCGGCCGTCGAGGCCTCGTCGTGCGCCTTGACCTTGGTGGTGCGGCGGATGACCTTCGCGTACAGCGGGTGCTTGACGCGGTCCTCGACCTCGACCACCACGGTCTTCTGCATCTTGTCGCTGACCACGTAGCCGCGGCGCGTCTTGCGGTAGCCGCGCTCGTTCGTGGTGGCGGCGGTGGTCTGCTCGCTCACTGCGCAGCCTCCTTCGTGATCGGCGCCTCGGTGATGCCGAGCTCGCGCTCGCGCATCGTGGTGTAGATGCGGGAGATGTCCCGCTTGACGGCCCGCAGCCGGCTGTTGTTCTCCAGCTGCCCGGTCGCGGACTGGAAGCGGAGGTTGAACAGCTCCTCCTTGGCCTTGCGGAGCTCCTCGACCAGCTTCGCGTCCTCGAACTCGCGCAGCTCGTCGGGGCCCAGGCCCTTGGTCCCGATGGCCATCACTCACCACCCTCGCGGCGCACGATCTTGCACTTCACCGGCAGCTTGTGGATGGCGCGGGTCAGCGCCTCCGAAGCCACCTTCTCGTTGGGGAACGACAGCTCGAACATGACTCTTCCCGGCTTCACGTTCGCGATCCACCACTCCGGCGAGCCCTTGCCGGAGCCCATGCGGGTCTCGGCGGGCTTCTTGGTCAGCGGCCGGTCGGGGTAGATGTTGATCCAGACCTTGCCGCCACGACGGATGTGGCGGGTGATGGCGATGCGGGCCGACTCGATCTGCCGGTTGGTCACGTAGCCGCCCTCGACGGCCATGATCCCGTACTCGCCGAACGTGACGCGGGTGCCGCCGCTGGCCGCACCGCGCCGCGTGGGGTGGTGCTGCTTGCGGTGCTTGACTCGCCGTGGGATGAGCACGACTCAGGCCTCCGTTCCGTTGGTGCCCTTGCCGGTGACCGGCTGGGCGGCCGCAGTGCCGGTGGGGGCGGCGCCGGCGGACGCGGCCTCGGCCACGGGCGCGCCGGTCCCCTCCTGCTGGGTCGGGCGACGACGGCCGCGGCCCTCGGCGCGGTCGCCGCGCTCGGGACGGCGCGGGGCGCGCGGGGCGGCCGACGCCTGCGACTGCGCCAGCTCCCGGCTGGTGACGTCGCCGTGGTAGATCCAGACCTTCACGCCGATGCGGCCGAAGGTCGTGCGGGCCTCGTAGAAGCCGTAGTCGATGTTCGCGCGCAGGGTGTGCAGCGGCACGCGGCCCTCGCGGTAGAACTCCGAGCGGCTCATCTCGGCGCCGCCCAGGCGGCCGGCGCACTGCACGCGGATGCCCTTGGCGCCGGAGCGCAGGGACGTCTGCATGCCCTTGCGCATGGCGCGGCGGAACGACACGCGGCTGGCGAGCTGCTCGGCGATGCCCTGGGCGACGAGCTGGGCGTCGACCTCGGGGTTCTTGACCTCGAGGATGTTCAGCTGCACCTGCTTGCCGGTGAGCTTCTCCAGCTCGCCGCGGATGCGGTCGGCCTCCGCGCCGCGGCGGCCGATCACGATGCCCGGGCGGGCGGTGTGGATGTCCACGCGCACGCGGTCGCGGGTGCGCTCGATCTCGACCTTGGAGATGCCGGCGCGCTCCATGCCCTTGGACATGAGGCGGCGGATCGAGACGTCCTCCTTGACGTAGTCGGCGTAGCGCTGACCCGTCTTGGTGGAGTCCGCGAACCAGCGGCTGCGGTGGTCGGTGGTGATGCCCAGTCGGAACCCGTGCGGGTTGACCTTCTGTCCCACTAGCGGGTCCTCCTCGTCTTCTTGGCGCCGGGCACGGCGGGCGCGACGACCACCGTGATGTGGCTCGTGCGCTTCAGGATGCGTCCCGCGCGGCCCTGGGCGCGGGGACGGAAGCGCTTCATCGTGGGGCCCTCGTCGACGTGGATCGCCTTGACGACGTAATCGGCCGGGTCGAAGGCCTCGGAGTGCTTGTCCGCGAGGACCCTCGCGTTCGCGATGGCGCTCTCGACGAGCTTGCGCACCGGCTCGGCCGCCGACTGCGGGGCGAACGAGAGCACGGCGACGGCCTCGTTGGCCTGCTTGCCCCGGACGAGGTCGACGACTCGGCGCGCCTTCTGGGGCGTGACGCGGAGGTACCGCGTCTGCGCCTTGGCTTCCATCCCTGTCCTGCCTTCTGGTCTCAGTTCGGAACTTCGTGACGCTGAGCGGGGCTCAGCGACGACGACCCTTGCGGTCGTCCTTCTCGTGGCCCTTGAACGTGCGCGTGGGCGCGAACTCGCCGAGCTTGTGCCCCACCATCGCCTCGGTGACGAAGACGGGGACGTGCTTGCGGCCGTCGTGCACGGCGAACGTGTGACCCAGGAAGTCCGGCGTGATGACCGAACGGCGGGACCAGGTCCGGATGACGTTGTGCGTACCGGCCTCGTTCTGGACGTCCACCTTCTTCTGCAGGTGGTCGTCGACGAACGGGCCCTTCTTCAAGCTGCGAGGCATGGTGGCCTGGACTCCCTATCAGCGCTTCTTGCCGGTGCGGCGGCGACGGACGATGAGCTTGTCGCTCTCCTTGCCCGGACGCCGCGTGCGGCCCTCAGGCTGACCCCAGGGGCTGACGGGGTGACGGCCACCGGACGTCTTGCCCTCACCACCACCGTGCGGGTGGTCGATCGGGTTCATGGCCACACCGCGCACGGTCGGGCGCTTGCCCTTCCAGCGCATGCGGCCGGCCTTGCCCCAGTTGATGTTCGACTGCTCGGCGTTGCCGACCTCGCCGACCGTGGCGCGGCAGCGCACGTCGACGTTGCGGATCTCGCCGGAGGGCATGCGCAGCTGGGCGTAGCGGCCCTCGCGGGCCACCAGCTGCACGCTGGCGCCGGCCGAGCGAGCGATCTTCGCCCCGCCGCCCGGGCGCAGCTCGATGGCGTGCACCACGGTGCCGACCGGGATGTTGCGCAGCGGCAGGTTGTTGCCGGGCTTGATGTCGGCCGTGGGGCCGTTCTCCACCCGGTCGCCCTGCTTCAGGCGGGTCGGCGCGATGATGTAGCGCTTCTCGCCGTCCACGTAGTGCAGCAGCGCGATGCGCGCGGTGCGGTTGGGGTCGTACTCGATGTGCGCGACCTTGGCCGGCACGCCGTCCTTGTCGTCACGACGGAAGTCGATGACGCGGTAGGCGCGCTTGTGGCCCCCGCCGATGTGGCGGGTGGTGATGCGCCCGGTCGAGTTGCGGCCACCGGACTTCGTCAGCGGGCGGACGAGCGACTTCTCCGGCTCGCTCCGCGTGACCTCGACGAAGTCGGCGACGGACGAGCCGCGGCGGCCCGGCGTCGTCGGCTTGTACTTGCGGATTCCCATTGCGTCGTTCCTCGGGTTCGAAGGTGTCTACAGCGGTCGAGCGAGCCCTCGGGCTCAGGCGACCGAGCCGCCGAAGATGTCGATCGTGCCCTCGCGCAACGTCACGATGGCCCGCTTGGTGTCCTTGCGCTTGCCCGTGCCAGTGCGGGTGCGCCGGCTCTTGCCCTGCCGGTTCGCGGTGTTGACCGCGGAGACCTTCACGCCGAACACCTTCTCGACCGCGACCTTGATCTCGGTCTTGTTCGCGCCCGGGTCCACGATGAACGTGTACTTGCCCTCGTCGATGAGCCCGTAGCTCTTCTCCGAGACGACCGGGGCGATGAGGATGTCGCGCGGGTCCTTCTGGGTACCGCCGAGCGCGCTCACAGGGTGCTCCCTTCCGACTCCGCCGCCACCGCGCTCGCGCTGCGGCCCTTCGGCGGGCCCGCGACGAACGCGTCGAGCGCCGCGCGGGTGAAGACGACGTCGTCGCTCTTGACGACGTCGTAGGTGTTCAGCTGGTCGGCGGGCAGCACGTGCACGCCGGCGATGTTGCGCAGGCTCTTGGCGGCCAGCTCGTCCTCGCGGGTCAGGACGACAAGCAGGTTCTTGCGCGTGGACAGCACGCTCAGCAGCTTGGCCGCGGTCTTGGTCGAGGGCTGCTCACCGACGGTGAGGCCCTCCACCACGTGCAGGCGCTCGTGGCGCACCCGGTCGGAGAGGGCGCCGCGCAGGGCGGCGGCCTTCATCTTCTTGGGGGTCCGCTGGGCGTAGTCGCGCGGCTGGGGGCCGTGCACGGTGCCGCCGCCGGTGAACTGCGGGGCGCGCAGCGAGCCCTGGCGGGCGCGGCCGGTGCCCTTCTGCTTGTAGGGCTTCTTGCCGCCGCCGCGGACGTCGCCGCGGGTCTTGGTGGCGTGCGTGCCCTGGCGCGCGGCGGCCAGCTGGGCCGTCACGACCTGGTGGATCAGCGCCACGTTGACCTGGCGGCCGAAGTCGGCCGCGGGCAGCTCGACGGTGCCGCTGGTGCCGCCGTCGGCGGTGCGCAGCGGGACGGTGATGGCCTCAGTCGTCGTAGTCATGTGCTCAGGCCTCCTTCACGCGCGCCTTGGCGGCGGTCTTGACGAGCACCACGCCGCCGCGGGGGCCGGGGACGGCGCCCGTGATGAGCAGCAGGCCCTTCTCCGCGTCGACCGCGTGCACGGTCAGATTCTGGGTGGTCTGGCGCACGGCGCCCATGCGGCCGGCCATGCGCAGGCCCTTGAAGACGCGACCGGGGGTGGCGCACCCGCCGATCGAGCCGGGCTTGCGGTGGTTGCGGTGCGCACCGTGGGAGGCGCTCACACCGGCGAAGCCGTGGCGCTTCATGACACCGGCGGTGCCCTTGCCCTTGGTGGTGCCCACCACGTCGACCGTGGCGCCGGCGTCGAACACCTCGGCGGTGACCTCCTGGCCGGCCGAGTAGGACGACGCGTCCGTGGTGCGCAGCTCCACCAGGTGGCGGCGCGGCGCGACGCCGGCCTTCGCGAAGTGCCCGGCAGCAGGCTTGTTGGCCTTGCGCTGCGGGATCGCCGTGGCGGCGAGCTGGACGGCCTCGTAGCCGTCGGTGGTAGTGGTGCGGACCTGGGTCACGACGTTGGGCTCGACCTTGACCACCGTCACGGGCACGAGGCGGTTGGCCTCGTCCCACAGCTGGGTCATGCCGAGCTTGGTGCCGAGCACCCCTCGCACTTGCCTGTCGCTCATCGTGTGCAGTCCCTCAGAGCTTGATCTCGATGTCGACACCGGCCGGGAGGTCGAGGCGCATGAGCGAGTCGACGGTCTTCGGCGTGGGGTCGATGATGTCGATGAGGCGCTTGTGCGTGCGCATCTCGAAGTGCTCGCGGCTGTCCTTGTACTTGTGCGGCGAGCGGATCACGCAGTAGACGTTCTTCTCGGTCGGCAGCGGCACGGGGCCGGCGACGGAGGCGCCGGTACGGGTCACCGTGTCGACGATCTTGCGCGCCGAGCTGTCGATGACCTCGTGGTCGTAGGCCTTGAGCCTGATGCGGATCTTCTGTCCCGCCATGGCGTCGTCTGACTCTCTCTCTTCGTACCGCTACTGACTCGCGCGCGGCGCGGAGCTCCGTCCGGAGCTCCGACCCCCGAGGTCGGGCGTGTCGCGCTCTCGCACGTTCTGCACCCTCGCCCGGTTGCCCGGTGTGGTCCCCAGCCGTGGTCGCCCACGGCGGTCGTCCTGCTGAGGTCTACCGTCCGCCGCCCGTGCGAGACGTTCGACGTTCGCGGCTGCCGGCTGCCGAGCGGGTGCGGACCCGCGGCGGCACAGCAACCCCGACAGTCTGCCAGAGAGGACCCCGCCTTGGCGAATCGGGCCGCGCGCGGGAGGACGGGGGCGCCGCGGGTGCGACGCCCCTCACGACGGAGGGGCGGGTCCAGGTGGACCCGCCCCTCCGCGTGGCGAGCGGTCCGGCGGGGGTGCTCGCGCTCCCCCGCCGGCTCAGCTCACTTGAGGATCTTCGTGACCCGCCCGGCGCCGACGGTGCGGCCACCCTCGCGGATCGCGAACTTCAGGCCCTCCTCCATGGCGATGGGCTGGATGAGGTCGACCTTCATCTCGGTGTTGTCGCCGGGCATGACCATCTCGGTGCCCTCGGGCAGCGAGACGACGCCGGTGACGTCCGTCGTCCGGAAGTAGAACTGCGGACGGTAGTTGTTGTAGAAGGGCGTGTGACGGCCACCCTCGTCCTTGGACAGGATGTAGGCCTGGCCCTCGAACTCGGTGTGCGGCGTGATGCTGCCGGGCTTGACCACGACCTGGCCGCGCTCGACGTCGTCGCGCTTGAGGCCGCGCAGGAGCAGGGCGGCGTTGTCGCCGGCCTGGCCGCTGTCCAGCATCTTGTTGAACATCTCGATGCTGGTGACGGTGGTCTTCTGCGACGCCGGCTTGATGCCGACGATCTCGACCTCCTGGTTGACGTTCAGCACACCGCGCTCGATGCGGCCGGTCACGACGGTGCCGCGGCCGGTGATCGTGAAGACGTCCTCGATCGGCATCAGGAAGGGCTGGTCGACGGCGCGCTCGGGCTCGGGGATCGCGGTGTCGACCGCGTCCATGAGCTCCATGAGGCGGTCGCCCCACTCCTTGTCGCCCTCGAGGGCCTTCAGCGCGGAGACGCGCACGACCGGGACGTCGTCGCCCGGGAACTCGTAGGACGAGAGGAGCTCGCGCACCTCCATCTCGACGAGCTCGAGGAGCTCCTCGTCCTCCACCATGTCGGCCTTGTTCAGGGCGACGACGATGTAGGGGACGCCGACCTGGCGGGCCAGGATGACGTGCTCCTTGGTCTGCGGCATCGGGCCGTCGGTGGCGGCGACCACCAGGATGGCGCCGTCCATCTGCGCCGCACCGGTGATCATGTTCTTGATGTAGTCCGCGTGACCCGGGCAGTCGACGTGCGCGTAGTGGCGCGCCTCGGTCTGGTACTCGACGTGCGCGATCGAGATGGTGATGCCGCGCTGACGCTCCTCGGGAGCCTTGTCGATCTGGTCGAACGCCGAGGCCTGGTTCAGGTCCGGGTACTTGTCGTGCAGCACGCGGGTGATCGCCGCGGTGAGCGTCGTCTTCCCGTGGTCGATGTGACCGATCGTGCCGATGTTGACGTGCGGCTTAGTCCGCTCGAACTTCGCCTTCGCCACTGGGGGTCCTCCTCGGACTGTCGTTGCTTCCCCGGTCCGGTGGACCGGGTGGTGGGGGGCCGGCCACCGTGCGGTGATCCGGTCGGGTGCCGGCGGGGAGCACGCGCTCCCCGCCGGCCTCGGGGGCGGACTACTCCCCGCGGACCTTCTTCACGATCTCCTCCGCGACGTTCCGGGGAACCTCAGCGTAGTTGGAAAACTGCATCGTGTAGACCGCACGACCCTGGGTCTTGGACCGCAGGTCGCCGACGTAGCCGAACATCTCCGACAGCGGGACGGTCGCCTTGACGACCTTGGCGCCGCTGACGTCCTCCATGGACTCGATCTGCCCGCGGCGGGAGTTCAGGTCGCCGATGACGTCGCCCATGTAGTCGGCGGGCGTGCGCACCTCGACGGACATGACGGGCTCGAGCAGCACCGGGTCGGCGCGCTTGACGGCCTCCTTGAGGACCATCGAGCCGGCGATCTTGAACGCCATCTCCGAGGAGTCGACGTCGTGGGCCGCGCCGTCGAGCAGGCTCGCCTTGATGCCCACCAGCGGGTAGCCGGCCACGACGCCCAGCTGCATGGCGTCCTGGATGCCGGCGTCCACGGAGGGGATGTACTCGCGCGGGACGCGGCCACCGGTGACCTTGTTCTCGAACTCGTAGAACTCCCCGCCCGAGGTGTCCAGCGGCTCGATGGTGACCTGCACCTTCGCGTACTGGCCGGACCCACCCGTCTGCTTCTTGTGGGTGTAGTCCATCTTCTCGACCGCGCGCCGGATGGTCTCGCGGTAGGCCACCTGCGGCTTGCCGACGTTGGCCTCGACCTTGAACTCGCGCTTCATGCGGTCCACGAGGATGTCGAGGTGGAGCTCGCCCATGCCCTTGATGATCGTCTGGCCGGTCTCCTGGTCCAGCTCGACCTGGAAGGTCGGGTCCTCCTCGGCCAGGCGCTGGATCGCGGTGCCCAGCTTCTCCTGGTCGCCCTTCGTCTTGGGCTCGATGGCCACGGAGATGACGGGCTCGGGGAAGGTCATCGACTCGAGGACGACCGGCTGCGCCGGGTCGGCCAGCGTGTCGCCGGTCGTCGTCTCCTTCAGGCCGATCATCGCGTAGATGTGGCCAGCGCGGGCCTCGTCGACCGGGTTCTCCTTGTTGGAGTGCATCTGGAAGAGCTTCCCGATGCGCTCCTTCTTGCCCTTGGTCGAGTTGACGACCTGCGAGCCGGCGGCGATGCGCCCGGAGTACACGCGCACGTACGTCAGCTTGCCGAAGAACGGGTGCGCGGCGATCTTGAAGGCCAGCGCCGAGAAGGGCTCCTCGACGTCGGAGTGGCGGATGATCTCCACCGACTCGTCGCCCACCTTGTGCCCCACCATGGGCTTCACGTCCAGCGGCGAGGGCAGGTAGTCCAGGACCGCGTCGAGCATGGGCTGCACGCCCTTGTTCTTGAACGCGGAGCCGCAGAAGACCGGGTAGACCTCGCTGTCGATCGTCAGCTTGCGGACCGCGGCCTTGATCTCCTCGGGCGTGAGGTCCTCGCCGCCCAGGTACTTCTCCAGCAGCGCCTCGTCGGTCTCGGCCACGCGCTCGACGAGCTTCTGGCGGTACTCGTCGGCCTGCGCCTGCAGCTCGGCCGGGATGGGGCCGCGCTCGTACGCCTCGCCCTTGGCCGCGTCCGCGCTCCAGGTGAGGGCGCGCATGTAGACGAGGTCGACGACGCCCTGGAAGTCGTTCTCCGCGCCGATCGGGATCTGCATGACCAGCGGCTCGGCGCCCAGGCGCTCGACGATGGTGCGCACGGTGAAGAAGAAGTCGGCGCCCAGCTTGTCCATCTTGTTGACGAAGCAGATGCGCGGGACGTCGTACTTGTCCGCCTGCCGCCACACCGTCTCGGACTGGGGCTCGACGCCCTCCTTGCCGTCGAAGACGGCGACGGCGCCGTCGAGGACGCGCAGCGACCGCTCGACCTCGACCGTGAAGTCGACGTGGCCGGGCGTGTCGATGATGTTGATCTGGGTGCCCTCCCAGAAGCAGGTGGTGGCGGCGGAGGTGATGGTGATCCCCCGCTCCTGCTCCTGCTCCATCCAGTCCATCGTCGCCGCGCCGTCGTGGACCTCACCGATCTTGTAGTTGATCCCCGTGTAGAAGAGGATCCGCTCGGTGGTCGTGGTCTTGCCGGCGTCGATGTGGGCCATGATGCCGATGTTGCGGACCTTGGTGAGGTCCGTCAGCACGTCCTGTGCCACGGTTTACTGCCTCTTCCCTGGGATCGAGGGGGTGAGTCGGCGAGGAACCGCTGGGGTCACCAGCGGTAGTGCGCGAAGGCCCGGTTCGACTCGGCCATCTTGTGGGTGTCCTCACGGCGCTTCACCGCGGCGCCCAGGCCGTTCGAGGCGTCGAGGATCTCGTTGAGCAGGCGCTCAGTCATCGTCTTCTCGCGGCGCTGGCGCGCGTAGCCGACCAGCCAGCGCAGGGCCAGCGTGGTCGAGCGGCTCGGGCGCACCTCGATCGGCACCTGGTAGGTGGAGCCGCCGACGCGGCGGGAGCGCACCTCGAGGGCCGGCTTGACGTTGTCCAGGGCGCGCTTGAGCACGACCACCGGGTCGCCGCCGGTCTTGGTGCGGGCGCCCTCGAGGGCGCCGTAGACGATCGACTCCGCGACGGACTTCTTGCCGTCCAGGAGGATCTTGTTGACGAGCTGCGTCACCAGCGGGGACTGGTAGACGGGGTCCACCACGAGGGGACGCTTGGGGGCGGGGCCCTTGCGGGGCATCAGCTCTTCTCCTTCTTCGCGCCGTAGCGGCTGCGCGCCTGCTTGCGGTTCTTCACGCCCTGCGTGTCCAGCGAACCGCGGACGATCTTGTAGCGGACACCGGGGAGGTCCTTCACCCGGCCGCCGCGCACCAGGACCATCGAGTGCTCCTGGAGGTTGTGGCCCACACCGGGGATGTAGGCGGTCACCTCGATGCCGCTGGTCAGCTTCACGCGCGCCACCTTGCGGAGGGCGGAGTTCGGCTTCTTCGGGGTCGTGGTGTACACGCGCGTGCACACGCCGCGACGCTGCGGGCTGCCCTTGAGGGCGGGCGTCTTGGTCTTGACGACCTTGTCCTCCCGGCCCTTGCGGACCAGCTGCTGGATGGTGGGCACCCTGTCTCCGTCTGTCGATCTCGTTCGTCGGCTCTGCTGCTCGGGCGCGCCGCTCCTCGTGAGCCGGCGCTCGACCCGCCGCCGACCCACGAGGTCGGGCGTGTCGTTCGGTCGAGGGCCCGAGCCGGTGACGTCCTGTCACCTGATCGCGGGCACGCTCGTGTCAAGCGCACACGAGCCTACCCGCCGCAAATCAGGGGGTCAAAACGAGCCCCCGCAGGGCGCCGCCCCGCTCCCCCGCCGCAGCGGGGGGACGGGGCGGCGCGCCGGCGTCAGCGGTAGTCGCTGCTGCCGTAGTCGAACTCCTCCAGCGGCACCGCCTGGCCGGAGCCCACGCCGAACTGGGCGTAGTCGACGTCGTCGTAGCCGGGCACCGAGTACATCTGCGCCTTGGCCTCCTCGGTCGGCTCGACCCGGACGTTGCGGTAGCGCGGGAGCCCCGTGCCGGCCGGGATGAGCTTGCCGATGATGACGTTCTCCTTCAGGCCGAGCAGCGGGTCGCTCTTGCCCTCCATGGCCGCGTTGGTGAGCACCCGCGTCGTCTCCTGGAAGGAGGCCGCCGACAGCCACGAGTCCGTCGCGAGCGACGCCTTCGTGATGCCCATCAGCTCCGGGCGGCCGGAGGCCGGCTGCCCGCCCTCCGCCATGACCCGGCGGTTCTCCTCCTCGAAGCGCGCGCGCTCGACCAGCTCGCCGGGCAGCAGCTCGGAGCCGTTCTGCTCGATGATCGTCACCCGCTTGAGCATCTGGCGGACGATGACCTCGATGTGCTTGTCGTGGATCGACACGCCCTGGGAGCGGTAGACCTCCTGCACCTCGTCGACCAGGTGCATCTGCACCCGGCGCGGGCCGAGGATGCGCAGGATCTGCTTGGGGTCGACCGCGCCCTGGACGAGCTTCTGCCCGACCTCGACGTGCGAGCCGTCCTCCACCAGCAGGCGCTGGCGGCGGGTGACCGGGTAGGCCACCTCCTCCGCGCCGTCGTCGGGCACGACCACGAGGGAGCGGCCCTTGTCGGTGTCCTCCACGCGGACCCGGCCGGCCACCTCGGTGATCGGCGCGTTGCCCTTGGGGGTGCGGGCCTCGAACAGCTCGACCACGCGCGGCAGGCCGTGCGTGATGTCGCCGGACTCCGAGGCGGCACCACCGGTGTGGAAGGTGCGCATCGTCAGCTGCGTGCCCGGCTCGCCGATCGACTGGGCCGCGACGATGCCGACGGCCTCGCCGATGTCGACGAGCTTGCCCGAGGCCAGCGAGCGGCCGTAGCAGCGGGCGCAGGTGCCCACGCGCGACTCGCAGGTGAGCACCGAGCGGACCTTGACCGACTCCACGCCGCGGCCGACGAGGTCGTCGATCACGACGTCGCCGAGGTCGGCGCCGGCGGCCAGGGCCACCTCGCCGTCCACGAGCACGTCGGTGGCCAGGGTGCGCGCGTACACGCTCGTCTCGACGTCGTCGTGGCGGCGCAGCGAGCCGTCCGCGTTGCGCTCGGCGATCGGCATCTCCAGACCGCGGCTGGTGCCGCAGTCGTCCTCGCGCACGATGACGTCCTGGGAGACGTCGACGAGGCGGCGGGTGAGGTAGCCGGAGTCGGCGGTGCGCAGCGCGGTGTCCGCCAAGCCCTTGCGGGCGCCGTGCGTGGTGATGAAGAACTCACCCACGGTCAGGCCCTCGCGGAACGAGGCCTTGACCGGGCGGGGGATGATCTCGCCCTTCGGGTTCGCCATCAGACCGCGCATGCCGGCGAGCTGACGCATCTGCATCCAGTTGCCTCGCGCGCCCGAGCTCACCATGCGGTGGATCGTGTTGTGCGTCGGCATGGCCTGCTCGAGGTCGCGGGCGACGTCGTTCGTGGCCTGAGTCCAGATCTCGATGAGCTCCTGACGGCGCTCGTCGTCGGTGATCAGGCCCCGCTCGTACTGCTGCTGGACCTTCTCCGCCTTGGCCTCGTAGGTCTCGAGGATGGCCTGCTTGTTCGGCGGCGTGACGACGTCGGCGATGGAGACGGTGGTGCCCGAGCGGGTGGCCCAGTGGAAGCCGGCCTCCTTCAGGGCGTCCAGCGTCGCCGCCACCTGCACCTTCGGGTAGCGCTCGGCGAGGTCGTTGACGATGGCCGACAGGCGCTTCTTGTCCACGACCGCGTTGACGTACTCGTAGTCCACCGGCAGCGCCTCGTTGAAGAGGGCGCGGCCCAGGGTCGTGTCCACGAGCAGGTCGTCGCCGGGCGCCCAGCCCTCGGGCAGCGTCGTCTCCGCGTTCGGCACGACGCCCGCCAGGCGGATGCGCACCTTGGCGTTCAGGTTCAGCTGCTTGGCGTCGAAGGCCATGATCGCCTCGGCGAGCGAGGAGAAGAGCCGGCCCTGCCCGTCCACGTCGTCCCGGTCGGCGGTCAGGTGGTACAGGCCGATGATCATGTCCTGGGTGGGCATGGTCACCGGACGGCCGTCCGCCGGCTTGAGGATGTTGTTGGACGAGAGCATGAGGATGCGGGCCTCGGCCTGCGCCTCGGCGCTCAGGGGCACGTGCACGGCCATCTGGTCGCCGTCGAAGTCCGCGTTGAACGCGGTGCACACGAGCGGGTGGATCTGGATGGCCTTGCCCTCGACCAGCTGCGGCTCGAAGGCCTGGATGCCCAGGCGGTGCAGCGTAGGCGCGCGGTTGAGCAGCACCGGGTGCTCGGTGATGACCTCGGACAGGACGTCCCAGACCACCGGGCGGGCGCGCTCGACCATGCGCTTGGCCGACTTGATGTTCTGCGCGTGGCTGAGGTCGACCAGGCGCTTCATGACGAAGGGCTTGAAGAGCTCCAGCGCCATCTGCTTGGGCAGGCCGCACTGGTGCAGCTTCAGCTGCGGGCCGACGACGATGACCGAGCGGCCCGAGTAGTCCACGCGCTTGCCGAGCAGGTTCTGGCGGAACCGGCCCTGCTTGCCCTTGAGCATGTCGGACAGCGACTTCAGCGGGCGGTTGCCCGGGCCTGTCACCGGCCGGCCGCGGCGGCCGTTGTCGAACAGCGCGTCGACGGCCTCCTGCAGCATGCGCTTCTCGTTGTTGACGATGATCTCGGGGGCACCGAGGTCGAGCAGGCGCTTGAGGCGGTTGTTGCGGTTGATCACGCGGCGGTACAGGTCGTTGAGGTCGGAGGTCGCGAAGCGGCCGCCGTCCAGCTGCACCATCGGACGCAGGTCCGGCGGGATGACCGGCACGCAGTCCAGGACCATGCCCTCGGGCGAGTTGCGCGTGGTCAGGAACGCGGAGACGACCTTCAGGCGCTTGAGGGCGCGGGTCTTGCGCTGGCCCTTGCCCGTGGCGATCGTCTCGCGCAGCGACTCGGCCTCGGCCTCCAGGTCGAAGCTCTGCAGGCGCTTCTGCAGCGCCGCCGCGCCCATGCCGCCCTCGAAGTACATGCCGAAGCGCTCGCGCATGGCGCGGTAGAGCACCTCGTCGCCCTCGAGGTCCTGCACCTTGAGGTTGCGGAAGCGGTCCCACACCGCGGTCAGGCGGTCGATCTCGGCGTCGGCGCGCCGGCGGATCTGCGCCATCTCGCGCTCGGCGGACTCGCGCACCTTGCGGCGCACGTCGGACTTGGCGCCCTCGGCCTCGAGCTCGGCGAGGTCGGTCTCCAGCGTCTTGGCGCGGGCGTCCACGTCGGCGTCGCGACGGTTCTCCACCTCGCGCTTCTCGACCTCGATCTGCGCCTCGAGCGAGGAGTGGTCGCGGTGGCGCGCCTCCTCGTCGACGGAGGTGATCATGTAGGCCGCGAAGTAGATGACCTTCTCGAGGTCCTTCGGCGCCAGGTCCAGCAGGTAGCCCAGGCGGCTCGGGACGCCCTTGAAGTACCAGATGTGCGTGACGGGGGCGGCCAGCTCGATGTGGCCCATCCGCTCGCGGCGCACCTTGGCGCGGGTGACCTCCACGCCGCAGCGCTCGCAGATGATGCCCTTGAAGCGGACGCGCTTGTACTTGCCGCAGTAGCACTCCCAGTCCCGGGTGGGACCGAAGATCTTCTCGCAGAAGAGCCCGTCCTTCTCCGGCTTGAGGGTGCGGTAGTTGATGGTCTCGGGCTTCTTGACCTCACCGTGCGACCAGGTGCGGATGTCCTCCGCCGTGGCCAGCCCGATGCGCAGCTCGTCGAAGAAGTTGACGTCGAGCAACGTGATCTTCTTTCTGTCGTTTGTCCTGAGGTCTGACGTGATCCGTGGGCCCCGTCAGGGGGCCCGTTGGCCGACCGGGGGCGGGACGCGGGGGCGCTCCCCCGCGTCCCGCCGTCCGTCAGACCTCTTCGACGCTGCTCGGCTCGCGCCGAGCCAGGTCGATGCCCAGCTCCTCGGCCGCCCGGAAGACGTCCTCGTCGCTGTCGCGCATCTCGATGGCCATGCCGTCCGAGGAGAGGACCTCCACGTTCAGGCAGAGCGACTGCATCTCCTTGATGAGCACCTTGAAGCTCTCCGGGATGCCGGGCTCGGGGATGTTCTCGCCCTTGACGATCGCCTCGTAGACCTTCACGCGGCCCAGGACGTCGTCGGACTTGATCGTCAGCAGCTCCTGCAGGGCGTAGGCCGCGCCGTACGCCTCCAGCGCCCAGACCTCCATCTCGCCGAAGCGCTGGCCGCCGAACTGGGCCTTGCCGCCCAGGGGCTGCTGCGTGATCATCGAGTAGGGGCCGGTGGAGCGCGCGTGGATCTTGTCGTCCACGAGGTGGTGCAGCTTCAGGATGTACATGTAGCCGACCGAGACCGGGTCCGGGAACGGCTCGCCGGAGCGGCCGTCGAACAGCCGCGCCTTGCCGTCGCCCTGCACGAGGCGGTCGCCGTCGCGGGTGGGCGTCGTCGAGGCGAGCAGCCCGGTGATCTCCTCCTCGCGCGCACCGTCGAAGACGGGCGAGGCGATGCGCGAGCCGGCGGGGGCCTCGCGGATCTCCTCCGGGATGAGCTGCGCCCAGTCCGGGGTCCCCTCGACCTTCCAGCCGCGCGAGGCGATCCAGCCCAGGTGCAGCTCCAGGACCTGACCGACGTTCATGCGGCTGGGCACGCCCAGCGGGTTGAGGATGACGTCGACCGGGGTGCCGTCCTCGAGGAACGGCATGTCCTCCACGGGCAGGATCTTGGAGATGACGCCCTTGTTGCCGTGGCGGCCGGCGAGCTTGTCACCGTCGGTGATCTTGCGCTTGTTGGCCACGTAGACGCGCACGAGCTGGTTCACGCCCGGGGGCAGCTCGTCGCCCTCGTCGCGGTCGAACACCTTCACGCCGATGACCGTGCCGGTCTCGCCGTGGGGCACCTTCAGCGAGGTGTCGCGCACCTCGCGCGCCTTCTCGCCGAAGATGGCGCGCAGCAGGCGCTCCTCCGGGGTCAGCTCGGTCTCGCCCTTGGGCGTGACCTTGCCGACGAGCAGGTCGCCGTCGCGCACCTCGGCGCCGATGCGGATGATCCCGCGCTCGTCGAGGTCGGCGAGCACGTCCTCCGCGACGTTGGGGATGTCGCGGGTGATCTCCTCCGGGCCCAGCTTGGTGTCGCGGGCGTCGACCTCGTGCTCCTCGATGTGGATCGAGGACAGGACGTCGTCCTGCACGAGGCGCTGCGACAGGATGATCGCGTCCTCGTAGTTGTGGCCCTCCCACGGCATGAACGCCACGAGCAGGTTGCGGCCCAGCGCCATCTCGCCGCCGTCGGTCGACGGGCCGTCGGCCAGGACGGTGCCCACCTCGACGCGGTCGCCCTCGCCGATGACCACGCGCTGGTTGTACGCGGTGCCGTGGTTGGAGCGGCGGAACTTCGCCACCCGGTAGGTGGTCGTGGAGCCGTCGTCGTTGCTGACGGTGACCAGGTCCGCGGAGACCTCGGTGGCCACGCCGGCCTTCTCGGCCACGATGACGTCACCGGCGTCCACCGCGGCGCGGAACTCCATGCCGGTGCCCACCAGCGGCGCCTCGGTCTTGACCAGCGGCACCGCCTGGCGCTGCATGTTCGAGCCCATGAGCGCGCGGTTGGCGTCGTCGTGCTCGAGGAAGGGGATCATCGCGGTGGCCACGGAGACCATCTGGCGCGCGGCGACGTCCATGAAGTCGACCTCGGAGCGCGGGACGAACTCCGTCTCGCCGCCCTTGGCCCGCACGAGCACGCGCGCCTCGGCGAAGGTGCCGTCCGCGTTCAGCGGGGCGTTCGCCTGCGCGATGACGAAGGCGTCCTCCTCGTCCGCGGTGAGGTACTCGACCTCGTCCGAGACGACGCCGTCGACGATCTTGCGGTACGGCGTCTCGATGAAGCCGAACGGGTTGATGCGCCCGTAGGAGGACAGCGAGCCGATGAGGCCGATGTTCGGGCCCTCGGGGGTCTCGATCGGGCACATGCGGCCGTAGTGCGACGGGTGGACGTCGCGGACCTCCATGCCGGCGCGGTCGCGGGCCAGGCCGCCGGGGCCCAGCGCCGACAGGCGGCGCTTGTGGGTCAGGCCCGCCAGCGGGTTGGTCTGGTCCATGAACTGCGACAGCTGGCTCGTCCCGAAGAACTCCTTGATGGAGGCCACGACGGGACGAATGTTGATCAGGGTCTGCGGCGTGATCGCCTCGACGTCCTGGGTCGTCATGCGCTCGCGCACGACGCGCTCCATCCGCGACAGGCCGGTGCGGACCTGGTTCTGGATGAGCTCGCCGACGCTGCGCAGGCGGCGGTTGCCGAAGTGGTCGATGTCGTCGACCTCGACGCGCACGTCGACCGGCTGGCCGTTCTTCACGCCGGCCATGGAGGTCTCGCCGGCGTGCAGGCGCACCAGGAACTTGATGGTGCGCACGATGTCGTCGACGGAGAGCACGCTGCTGCTCAGCGGCTCGTCCAGCCCCAGCTTCTTGTTGACCTTGTAGCGGCCGACCTTCGCCAGGTCGTAGCGCTTGGGGTTGAAGTAGAGGTTGTCGAGCAGGTTGCGCGCGGCCTCCTGCGTCGGCGGCTCGCCCGGGCGCAGCTTGCGGTAGATGTCCAGCAGCGCGTCCTCGACGCCGGAGGTGTGGTCCTTCTCCAGCGTGGCGATCATGGGCTCGTAGTCCGCGAACTCCTCGCGGATCTGCGACTCGCTCCAGCCGAGCGCCTTCAGCAGCACGGTGACCGACTGCTTGCGCTTGCGGTCGATGCGTACGCCGACGGTGTCGCGCTTGTCGATCTCGAACTCGAGCCAGGCGCCGCGCGAGGGGATGACCTTGGCGGTCCAGGTGTCGCGGTCGGACGTCTTGTCCGGGACGCGCTCGAAGTACACGCCCGGGGAGCGCACGAGCTGCGAGACGACGACGCGCTCGGTGCCGTTGATCACGAAGGTGCCGCGGTCGGTCATGAGCGGGAAGTCGCCCATGAAGACCGTCTGGCTCTTGATCTCGCCGGTGTTGCCGTTGATGAACTCGGCGGTGACGAACAGGGGCGCGGCGTAGGTGAGGTCGCGCTCCTTGCACTCGTCCAGCGAGTACTTGGGCGGCTCGAAGCGGTGGTCGCGGAACGACAGCGACATGGAGCCGGAGAAGTCCTCGATCGGGGAGATCTCCTCGAAGATTTCCTCCAGGCCCGAGGTCGTCGGCACGTCCAGGCCCCCCTCGCGGGAAGCGGCCACCCGGTCCTGCCAGCGCTTGTTGCCGAGCAGCCAGTCGAAGCTGTCGGTCTGCAGCGCGAGGAGGTCGGGGACCTCAAGGGGCTCGCGGATCTTGCCGAAGGAGTACCGACCGGAGACGGTCAGGGCGGAGCTGTTGCCTGGTGCGGACGCTGTGCGCGAGGCGGCCAAGAGGGGTCCTTCCACGGGCCTGCGAACGTGACACGCGCTGACCTGCCCCGCTCGGTCGTCCCACTGGTCGACGACCGGCCATATGACTGAAGGCAGCGCAAAACAACAAGGTACCCCGTGAAGGCACGGCTGTCCAGCCCCTCAGCGGGGCCGGCCGGTGCCGGTGCGCGGCCCGGACGACGTCGCTGTCGTGCGGGGCCGGTGAGGACGACCGGTGACGAGGATGGTCCCCCACCGCCCCGGCGTCAAGGCGATCGGGCCCGCTGTGGACGGCGTGTCGCCGCCGCGGGAGGGGCCCGCACGCGCGAGGGGGGGGGGGGGGGGGGGGGGGGGGGGGGGGGCGGGCGGGGGGGGGGGGGGGGGGCGGCGCGCGCGGGGGTGGGGGTCTGGTGGTGGTTGGGTGG